>CALZPS010000086.1 GCA_945827765.1 uncultured Lachnospiraceae bacterium
CCGACTCCCAGACCGGCCATCATTTTTTTCCTTCCTCTACCCTGTATCAGGTCCGTCAGACTCATTTGTCGGGCGGCTCTTTATAATTAATATATCGCCTTTTTTATTATAAGTTTGTATTTTTGTTGTCTTTATTGTAAAATAATCCTGTATATTTCTTATTTTGATGAAAGGAATTGATTCAATGAGTAAAAGAAACATTAATTATGATTATATTGCCAGAAATATTTCCTCTCTTACCCGTATTATGGTACGTGTATATAAGGATAAAACTCTTGTTTCTATTTATGATCCCTGTGGCTTTCCCACTGATCCTGCCATGCTTTACCTTGACAGGCTTTTTCAGATTGATAAGGAGGTCAGCTATTACATTACGCCCTATGACCAGTTTTACGGCATCATCCGCCATGAAAATTATCATTTTATCGTCGGTCCCACCTTCCAGATTGCTCCGTCCCGTTCGCAAATTCGTGAGTATATGTTTGAACTGGGCATCCGAAAGAATTGTTTTGAGCAGTATCTCAGTCTCATGCTCACAATCACTCCCATGCCGCTGGAATTGTTTTTGCATGAGCTGTGTCTGATTTACTATTTTGTCAGTGAAAAGGAACTTTCCCTCGCGGATTTTATCCTTTACGATTCCTACTCTGACATTTCCCGCCAGAATCAAAAGACGGTTGAGGATATCACGCCGTCGATGGCTGAAGAATCGTATGAAAGTGCGCCTGCTCACGGCACTCTGCAATTTGAGCAGAAGATGCTCACCTATATCACCCACGGTGATGTTGAAGGACTAAAATCCTATTTCTCCGCTCATTCCGCTGGACGGCCGGGCAAGACCGCCAACAGCTATCTGCGGCAGGTCAAAAATATTTTCATCTCCTCTGTCACCCTCGTGTCGCGGGCGGCTATTGCCGGAGGACTGCCCGCAGAGGAAGCTCTGACTCTGAGTGACCGCTATATCCAGCACTGTGAGGCGTTTCATAATCCCGAACAGGTCATGAATCTGCAATATAATATGGTCATGGATTATGCCACCCTCGTGTCCGAACTGCAGCAAGGTTCACGTTATGACAAATTTATACGCAGCGTGACCGGCTACATCCGGGAGCATTTGAGCGAAGACCTCAATGTAGAACAGATGGCTAAGGATCTTTATGTCAGCCGCAGTTACCTGTCCACAAAATTTAAAAAAGAGACCGGCATGACACTGACCGTCTATATTCAGGAGCAAAAGATAAAAAAAGCAATGGAATATCTGAAAAACACCGACAAAAGTGTGCTGGAAATCAGCACCTTTCTAGGTTTTTCCTCGCAGGGATATTTTCAAAATGTATTCAAGAAATGTACCGGCATGACGCCGAAAGAATTTCGGGGACAATAATTTAACAAATACATTGCATCCAGGCGAATTTTATGAATCCATCCGGGGATAATAATGCATATCTTTTGCACGGAGGTCAGTAAGTATGATTCTTTTCAGAATGGCTGGGGTTACTGGGAAGGGGATCAAGGCCGGTCATTTCCAAAGGAATATGCATGGACACAATGTCGTTTACCAAACGGCTCCTTGATGCTGTCCGTGGCTGATATTCCCATAGCCGGTGTGCATTTTACTGGGATTATAGGTAACATATTATGGGCATCCAGCAAAGCATTCTATCGTTTTCAGCAAAAGGGGCAAACCCTTTTTGCTTTTGAAACAGAACAGGCTTCCTTTGAATATGAATATCCGTCTTGACTATCCAAGTGCTACATCAAGTGCCAGCATCAGTGTAAACCCCAAAGTAAAAAACAGTGTCCCTAAATTGGAATGTTTCCCTTGCGACATCTCCGGAATCAACTCTTCCACCACCACATAAATCATGGCTCCTGCGGCAAAGCTGAGCAAATAAGGCAGCGCAGGAGTAATAAACCCGGATGCCCAAATCGTAAACAGCGCTGCAAGAGGTTCGACAGCACCGGAAGCCAGGCCCAGAAGAAATGCGCTCTTCTTTTTCATTCCCGCCGACCTAAGCGGCATGGAAATAATCGCTCCCTCCGGAAAATTCTGAATGGCAATGCCAATCGAGAGAGTCAGTGCTCCTGCCATTGTAATCGTATCATTTCCTGCCATCCAGCCTGCGAACAGCACACCGACTGCCATTCCTTCCGGGATATTGTGCAGTATTACTGCAAATACCATCATAGTAGTCTTTCGCAAAGTCACCGTTGGCCCCTCTGGCTCGTCATCCCCCTGATGCAGATGCGGAACCGACTTATCCAAAAGCAATAAAAACAAAATTCCCAGCCAAAAACCAATCACTGCAGGAACAAATGACCAGTTTCCCATGTACTCAGCCTGATCCATAGACGGAATCAACAGACTCCAGACAGATGCCGCCACCATGACACCCGCAGCAAATCCCACCAGTGCCCGCTGCACCATCTGGTTCAGCTCCTTTTTCATGAACAACACACAGGCAGCCCCCAATGTGGTTCCCAGAAAAGGAATCAGTATTCCCTGTATAACTTGTATCGCCATATTATATCCTCCACTTTAATTCTCATATTTGGACAGGTCATTCATTTCTTTGACATATAACTCCTGATTCAGACGGAACCTTTGTCCTTTTGGTTCAATCATAAATTTCTGACCGGATTTTTTCTCAAAACCAATCTTCTGATAAAATGAATGGTCACTGAAATTATTGAGGATTACCCGCATTTCACTGATATTGCGTTCTGCAAAATAGCTCTGTACTTCCTTCAGAAACTGCTCTTCTATCTGTTTTCCTTTATATGTCGACGAAACCCATAATACTGCCAAATATCCGAAAGTACCATCTGATTCTGCCGCGGATTGTTTGCGGCCTTCCTCCAGTTCCTTATACAGGTTCAGAATCTTGCGTCCTTCCCCGCGGCACTTCAGTCCAAGCCATGTACCGGTTTTTTTCAGCCAGGAACCGACCGCTTTTCTGTTGTCTGTCGTTGGAGCGGCCACCAGTCCTACAATGGAATCTCTTGTCTTTGCAATGCGGATACACGCATGTTTCTCCATAATATTCCAGTACACCCATTTTGCGAAATCCACTTTTACTGTATCATCATCCAAAAATTTGTCCAGACTCAAAGCATCAATAAGAATATGATATATGTCTCCTCTTTCTTTTCTGTCCGGTTTTCTGTATTCTATTTTTTTCATATCTCATTTATCCTTTCTGATTTATCTACATCTTCCAGTTCCTTCTGCTCTCTGGCCGATACGGCACAGACATCCTTCCGACGAAGTAAAATTCTTTTTCCCCCTGTATCTCCCTCCAATGTCAGAAGTATGGGCAGCAGGTCTTTGGAAAAGATCGCCGGATTTCCGCTTCTTCCGTTCCATTCCACATATCCGCCTGCAAAACCGCCCTCAACCGTTTTGTATATCAACTGCAAAACAGTCTCCGCTCTTATCCATGGCTGGTCTGCCACGCAGAACAGATAATAGTCAGCATCCGGGTTCGCGATCCCGGCACGAATGGAATAGGAAATTCCTTTTTCTCTGTCAGGAGAACCTGTCACGAAGATACGGTCTTTCCATATATTCTGCTGTTTTCGAGCATATTCTCCGACTGCCGGATATTCTGTCACCACGGTCAGAGTCGTATCCTCACACCTTTCCAGAACCTGAAACAACGTATCCATTCCATACTGAAACATGGGTTTGTTTTTCATTTCATAATATAGTTTGTTACTTCCAAATCGGCGGCTGTTTCCTGCCGCCAGATAAATCATCCTAATTTTCATGAGACAACATCCCCATCAATACTTTTTCCGGAGTGATAGGAAGTTCTCTGTGCCAAACACCTGTCGCATTATAGATTGCATGAGCGATTGCCGGAGACGGTGTATTGATAACAATCTCACCGATTGACTTAGCTCCGAAAGGCCCTGACTCTTCATAGCTGTTTTCAAATTCCACTCGCAGCCTGCATACATCCAGACGAGTGGGAATCTTGTACTGCATAAAGGAATCTTCCAGAATTTTCCCCTTCGCACTGTAAGTCACGTCTTCATACAGCGCCATACCGATTCCCTGTGCAAGTCCGCCCTCTGTCTGTACTTTCGCCAGATTACTATTGATCGGCGTACCACAATCCACCACAGCCACATAGTCCAAAAGCTCCACCGCACCGGTTTCTTTGTCAACTTCCAATTCCACCATGCCTGCCATAAATGGCGGCGGGGAAATCGGTGAGGAATGGGTCACGGTCACCTGCGAGGCCTCCGTGTTGCCATTCATCGATTTGGCGGCAATCTCACCAAGCGTCACCTTTTGGCTGCAATCTGCCGTTCGTATCCCGTCCGAATCAAAAACGAGTTCTTCCTCATCGCATTGCATCATCTTTGCGGCAATCCTGCACATCCGCTTTTTCAACTCCACACAAGCCTTCTCCACCGCTTTTCCCGTCACATAAGTAGTACTTGATGCATAAGAGCCGGAATCATACGGTGAACTGTCGGAATCCGCCCCATACACCACGATATCATCCACGCTGCACTCCAGACATTCTGCAGCAATCTGCGCCAGAATCGTGTCGCATCCGGTTCCCATATCTGCTGCTCCGATAGACAATGCATAAAACCCGTCATCATTTAACTTTATTGTGGCAGAACCCACATCCATCCCGGAGATTCCGGAACCTTGCATGGCAAGTGCCACACCTTTCGCCCTGATTTTACCGTTGCCCATATCCTGTGCCAGAGGTTTCTCGTCCCACTTTATCATTTCTTTGGCTTTCGTTATACAGCGGTCCAATGCACAGGCATTCATTTGTTCATTATAATAAGCCGCAGCCTTTTGTCCTTCTCTCACGATATTCTTCTCGCGGATGGCAACCGGGTCGATTCCCAGTTTGGAGGCCAGTTCATTCACCATGCTCTCCACCGCAAAAAGTCCCTGCGTCGCTCCGTATCCGCGGTAAGCTCCCGCCGCCTGCATGTTCGTATAAACCACATCATAGCGGAATCGAAATGCTTCCAGATTACTGTTGTAGAGTGGTATTGATTTGTGGCCGGACAATCCAACAGTAGTAGGGCCATGTTCCCCATATGCTCCTGTATTAGACAATGTATAGAGGTCAATCGCCCGAATTGTGCCGTCCTTCATAGCCCCCAGCCTGACATGCATCTCCATCTCATGTCTCGGAGAACCGGCTGTCTGTGTTTCCTTCCGGCTGAAAATCATTTTGGCTGCCTTTTTCGTCTTCCATGTAACAAACGCCGGATACATTTCGGAAATGCAGGACTGTTTTGCTCCGAATCCGCCTCCGATGCGCGGTTTTGTCACACGAATCATCGATTTTGGGATGTCAAGAGCATTGGCAAGAATTCTCCGCACATGGAACACAATCTGAGTGGAACTGATGACGTGCAGTCTTCCATACGGATCGATGCAGGTATAGGTACGGAATGTCTCCATCATGGCCTGCTGATTTGCCTTTGTATGGTAAGTGTGTTCCAGTACTATGTCACAACTGTCCATAACTTCTTCCAAATTTCCATCCTCGTCCAATCCGGAAGCGCAGAGATTCCGCTGATTATCAGCCCCCACGTCACAGAGTGCTTTCCAGTTTTCCTCGGGATGCACCAAAACGTCTGCATCCTTCGCCTGATGGATATCCAGCACCGGCTCGAGTACCTGATATGTCACTTTAATTAATTTCAAAGCTTTATCCACCGCTTTTTCATTTTCCCCGGCAACAATAGCCACACCATCCCCGACAAAGCGAACTCTCCTGTCCAAAATCAATCGGTCATAAGGACTGGCTTCCGGATAGGTCTGCCCGGCCAGAGTAAAACGTTTCTGCGGCACATCCTTGTAGGTGTAAACAGCCTCGATTCCCGGTACTTTACAGGCGATATCGGTGTTGATATCCTCAATCCAGGCATGAGCATGAGGACTTCTCAACACTTTGACAGCCAGACAGTCGGATGGTGTGCCGTCATCCACATAGCCCGGCTTGCCGCAGACAAGTGACATGGCATCTTTTTTCCTGACAGGCTGATTAATTACAGATGTTCTTTTTTCTTCCATCACTTGGCTGCCCCTTTCTCCTTTTTGTATGCCAGATAAGACAAAATTCCTCTCATCTGCCCTTCATATCCTGAACAGCGACACAAATTTCCTGCCAGATATTCCTTGATTTCTTCTTCTGTAGGATCCGGATTCTCCCGAAACATGGCAATCGCATTCATCATAAAGCCCGGATTACAGAATCCACACTGCTCTGCTCCCTGGTCTGCTATATAAGCCCCGAACCCTTCTGCTTCCTCCTGCAGTCCTTCCAAAGTCACCACACGATGCCCCGCCGCTCTGACTGCCAGCATCGCGCAGGAAAGAACCGGTTTTTCATCTACAAACACGGTACAGAGACCACAATTAGCAGACTCACATCCCCGTTTTACACTGCTGCAGCCCTGTGCCCGTAAAAAATCAATAAGTAACATATCGGGTGCTGCTTCCGCATTCACTTTTTTCTCATTTATCCACAATACTATCTGCATATTTGCCTCCTGATAAAACGCACACAATCATAATCTGCAATGCGCCGCATTCAATTGTCCCCCCGCTTTTTCTGTTCCTGCACCTGCAGCAGCGCTCTCTTTGTCAATACTCCGGC
>CALZPS010000087.1 GCA_945827765.1 uncultured Lachnospiraceae bacterium
TACACAAGGAGTATCGTCGGCAGCGTCAGATGTGTATAAGAGACAGGATCTTAATCAAGGAATGTGCATTTGCCACGGCACGTCCGAGATTATTCCCGGAAAACGCCAGTAATGTATCCGCAATCGGACGCATGCCAATCATCAGCACGATAAAAATAAGCACGGAACCGATGATATTGAACAAAAAATGGATCCACGCCGCACGCTTGGCATCTTTTTTTCCGCTCAGGCTGGCAGCCAGTGCAGAGACGCAGGAGCCCATATTACAGCCCAGTATCAGGAAAAAGCACATTTCATACCGAACCAGTCCCTGATTTGCCATCAGAATAACGATACCCACCGTTGCCGAAGAACTTTGTAATATCGCCGTCACGCAGAAACCAACCATGATAGCCATCCAACTACTGTCCAACAATTGGAGCATATGGATAAACTGCGGTGATTCCTTTAAAATATCCATTGCACTCGACATTGTAGAAAGCCCCATAAAAAGGACGCCGAATCCCAGAATGACACCACCCAGCTTCTTTATGTTTTTTTTGCTGATGAACATATACAGCACCACGCCGATGATGATGAACAACGGTGCGATATCGGACATATTAAACGCTATCAACTGCCCTGTCACCGTCGTCCCGATATTTGCTCCTAAAATTACCCCTGCAGCCTGATACAAATCCATCAGCCCGGAATTTACGAAACTGACTACCATTACTGTTGTTGCACTAGAAGACTGGATGATACCGGTAAATAGAATACCGACGATCATGCCGATAAATCTGTTCTTGGTAAAAAATCCCAGAATAGAACGCATCCTGTCGCCTGCCATCTGCTCCAGTCCGTCACTCATCAGTTTCATGCCAAACAAAAACAATCCTAATCCACCAAACAATAAAAATATCGTTGTAATATTCATTCGTCTGTACCTTATTCCCTCTTTTGAATCAAATCACGAAAAATATGCTTTCCCGTACCGGATATCTTGTTCCACCTGGGCTTTTAACTGTTCCACGGAATCAAACCGTTTCTCCGGACGTTCAAATTCACAAAATCTTACAGAAATCTTTTTCCCGTAAGCATCCTCATCGTAATCAAATACATACACCTCTGTGAGCAATTTTGCCTCATCCGACACCGTCGGCTTGATTCCCACATTGCAGATTCCCCGGTAGGCTTTGCCGTCTATCTGTACCTCGCATGCATAGACTCCGAATCTGGGAGCGATTTTCTTTTCTTCCCACAAAATATTCATAGTCGGGAATCCCAGACGTCTTCCCAGCCGTCTGCCATGTATGACCACGCCTTCCGTTTCGTAGCGGTAGCCTAAAAGCTTTGCCGCGGTATCAACATTTCCTTTTTCCAATTCTTCGCGAATATAAGTGCTGCTGATTTCTCTTCCCTGATACTGTTCTTTCTCTATCACATCCAGATGATACCCATACCTCCCGGAATAATCATTCAGCACATCAATGTTACCCCGTTTCTGATATCCGAAACAAAAATCTTTTCCCACCACAATATAGGCTGCTCTCAGACGTTTGACAAGAATCTCATCAATAAATTGTTCTGCTGTCATCTCACGGATTTCTCTCGTGAACGCACATTCAATCAGGCAATCCGCTTTTCCTTCCAATCGGCGCTTACGCTGCGCGCTTGTCAGCAAAGAATCCCGTCCCATATCGAATGCACAGATAATCCCTGCCACCTTATCGGAACGATACCGTCCTATCTGCTCCACCAATTTTTGATGTCCGCGGTGCAGTCCGTCAAATTTTCCCAAAGTGACCGCAGTCGCTTTGTCACTTTTCCAGGATTCCAATGTATTCAAATACTGCATGTCGTTTCTTTAGATTTCCTCTCTGTCCAAAAACATTTTCTCAACATTCAAAAGATTTTTGGACTTATCATACTGATAAATACCGATAAACACATGATTGGGACTATATATTCTGACTTTTTCTTCATGCTCAAAGACCATACTTGCTCCCGTGACAAATGTGTCTTTGGCGGAACATGTGTCCGCCGTCGAAAAACTGTCTGCCGGAACAAGCCACTTTGGTGAAAGGCTGTTTCCATTATATGCAAGAGCACTCTGCTCCGGTCGTACCACAGCAGGCTGCAGCCCGGAAAACAACGCATCCACCGGCAGAAGCAGTTCCTGAAAGTGCCCCTGTCTCTGATATTCTTCTGCCTGTGACAAAAGAATACTCTGTTCCAGTGTAAACCGGTTCACTTTCGTGCGCACAAGTGTTTCCATACAGCCTCCGCAGCCCAGTTTATCCCCGATATCCTGACACAGTGTACGAATATATGTGCCCTTGGAACAATGTACTTCCATGCGTACCCGCGGCAAGTTCATCTCCAGAATACCAATATCATAAATCATCACTTTTCTTGTCTTGCGCGCTACTTCCTTTCCCTCACGCGCCAGTTCATAAAGTTTCTTTCCGTTGACCTTCAGTGCCGAGTACATCGGCGGCAGTTGTTCATACTCTCCAATATAGCTAAGAATTGCCTGTTTCACCTGCTCCTCGGTGAGCCTTTCTGTACTTTTTTCCTGTATCATGGTTCCGCTGATATCCTGTGTATCGGTTGACACTCCCAAAAGCAGGGTAGTTTCATAAATCTTATCCTTGTCAGTCAGCAGATCACACACTTTCGTCGCTTTTCCCAGACATACCGGCAAAACACCCTCTGCGTCCGGATCCAATGTTCCTGTGTGACCGATTTTTTTCTGTCCGGTAATTCCCCGCAGCTTTGCCACGACATCATGTGAGGTATACCCTTTTTCTTTGTAAATGTTAATAATTCCGTTTATCATGCTGTTTTCTCCAGCTGCAGTGCAATCTGTTCCAACACATTTGTAATGACGTCATGTACCGTACCCTTCATCGTAAGACCTGCTGCCCGCACATGTCCGCCGCCGCCAAAATACTGTGCCACGCGGCTCACATCCACACGGCTTTTCGAGCGAAGACTCACCTTGAACACCTGGAATTCCAATTCATACAAAAACATTGCCACCTCTGTTCCACTCGTATAGCGCAGTTGGCTGACAATTCCTTCCAAATCGGCAGGTTTAGCCTCAAAGAAACGCAGTTCTTTGGCTGTAACATAAGAAATAATACACTGTTTATCCAAAACAAGCATACTCTCCAACAATGCTTTACCCAGAATCTGAGTCTGTACATAGGTTTTCTCATAGAATGTACGTTCAATAAGCGCAGAGGCATCTACCCCTTTGCGCAAAAGTTCTGCCGCCGCCTCCATTGTCTCCGGTGATGTACAGGAATACTGGAATACTCCTGTATCGTGTGCGATTCCCATATACAGGCTTTCTGCACAGGAAAGGCTTATTTTTTCCTTATCCAGCAGCCTGAATACCAATTCACTGGTTGAACTGGCGTCTGGTTCAATGTAATTGTAATCGGCAAACGACGGATTGCTCACATGATGGTCGATACATAAAGTTTCCTTCGCTGATTCAAACAACGGCTCACTAAAGCCCAGTCTCTTACTGTCTCCGCAATCCAGACAGATAAACAAATCATAACATTGCTCATCCATAATCCGGTGACGAATAATCTGTGTATCCTTCAGGATGTGAAAGGATTCGGGAATCGTTTCCAGATAAACATCTGTCTGCAAGGTCGGGTACTGTTCTTTCAAATAGAGATACAGACCCATACAGCTTCCGACACAGTCGCCGTCCGGGCGGATATGTCCGCCCAGAGCAACCTTCTTTTTCCCTGATAAAACTTCTGCTAACTGAATCATATATCTTCACCGTCTTTCAAATTTCTGGTTAGTTCATCAATTTTTTTGCTCATATTTACACCGTATTCGATAGATTGATCCAAAACGAACGTAATCTCCGGTGTGTTCCTCATATTGATTGTTCTGGCCAGTTCCCGGCGGATATATCCTTCCGCACTCTGCAAGCCTTTGATTGTATCGCTCTGGGCCTTTTCATCTCCCAGAACACTGATGTAGGCTTTACAGGTCTTCAAATCAGGTGCCACCGAGACGGCAACCACAGAAGTCATCGGTGCCACTCTGGGGTCTTTGATTCCATCCCTCAGAATATTGGAAAGTTCCCTCTGTACCTCTGCATTTACCCTCGTGTTTTTGATACTGTTTTTTCTCATTCATTACTCCTCGCACAGCCCCCTGACAATAGCCGCAGGCAGCCGTTTTTTATTTTCTTTCTACTTCTACCATCTTATAGGCTTCTACCAAATCGCCTTCTTTGATGTCATTGAAATTTTCAAATACAAAACCACATTCATAACCGGCTCTGACTTCCTTCACATCATCCTTGAATCGTTTCAGAGATGCCAGCGGACCGTCAAAGATTACAATACCGTCGCGTGTCAGACGTACCGAACAGTGCCGCTCAAACGTACCATCCTGTACATAAGAACCGGCAATCGTGCCGACACCGGATGCCTTGAAGGTCTGACGAACCTCTGCATGCCCAAGTATCTTTTCTTCAAAGACAGGGTCAAGCATTCCTTTCATTGCAGCCTCCACATCTTCAATCGCATTGTAAATGACTCTATACAGTCTCAAATCTACGCCTTCGCGCTCTGCAATCTCTTTTGCAGTCGCATCCGGACGCACATTGAATCCGATAATGATTGCGTTCGATGCAGATGCCAGACTCACGTCGGACTCATTAATGGCACCTACTCCACCGTGGATAATCTTGATGACAACTTCCTCATTGGACAATTTCAGAAGGCTTTGTTTCAATGCCTCCACGGAACCCTGTACATCCGCTTTTACAACAATGTTGAGTTCTTTCAGATTGCCCTCTTTAATCTGTGTGAACAGATCATCAAGCGACATCTTGGACTTTGTCTCATCCAGCAGTTTCACTTTGTTCTGAGAAATAAATGTCTCCGCAAAGTTTCTAGCCTCTTTTTCAGTTGCGCAGCCTACAAATACTTCACCTGCATTCGGCACGTCACCCAGACCCAGTATTTCGACCGGAGTGGACGGCCCTGCTTCTTTCACCCGTCTTCCCTTGTCATCCATCATGGCACGGACTCTTCCGTGTGCGCTTCCTGCGGCAATCGCATCTCCCACATGCAGAATACCTTTCTGTACTAATACGGTCGCCACCGGTCCTTTGCCTTTGTCAAGCTGTGCCTCAATCACCAGACCTCTTGCTGCACGGTTCGGATTGGCCTTCAATTCCATCACCTCTGCTGTGAGAAGAACCATCTCCAGCAACTCCTGAATTCCTTCGCCGGTGTGTGCGGAAACCGGCACAAATACCGTGCTGCCTCCCCAGTCTTCGGCAATCAGTCCATACTCTGTCATTTCCTGCTTAACACGGTCTACATTGGCACTTGGCTTATCAATCTTATTGACTGCCACGATAATCTCTACTCCGGCTGCTTTTGCATGATTGATTGCCTCCACTGTCTGCGGCATCACTCCATCGTCAGCTGCCACAACCAGAATCGCAATATCCGTGGAGTTTGCCCCACGCATACGCATTGCCGTGAATGCCTCATGTCCCGGAGTATCAAGGAAAGTAATCTGTTCTCCGTTTATTTCTACCATATAGGCACCGATATGCTGTGTGATACCACCGGCCTCGCGGTCAATCACGTTCGTGTGGCGGATGGCATCCAGAAGAGAGGTCTTTCCATGGTCTACATGACCCATGACACATACAACCGGCGGGCGTTTCACCATGGTGCTCTCGTCTTCCTCATCTTCTTTGAGCAGTTCTTCGATCACGTCCACAACTTCTTCTTTCTCACAGAGTATTTCAAACTCCATGGCGATTTCTTCTGCCGTATCATAGTCGATTTCCTGATTTACCGTCACAATTTTTCCCTGCATAAACAGTTTTTTGATAATCACGGACGGAACAATTTTCATTTTGTCAGCCAGTTCTTTGATCGTCAATACTTCCGGCAATACAATCTGCTTGATTTCCTCGACTTCTGCCGGTTTCGGCTGCGGTTTTTTCACTTCCGCAGTCGGTTTGCTCAGTTTGCCTTTTTTTCCTCTGTTCTCAAATTCCGCATCGCGAAGTTCTTTCTTTTTATAGTCTTTCTCTTTATCTTTGCCCTTATTTCTCTGGCTCTTCTGCTGTTCTACCATTGGTGCAGCCAGAGAATCACGGTCATCTCTGCGCGATCCCGTTCTTCCCTGTCCACGCTCATTCGACCCGCGTCCGCCGCGCTCTTGTCTGTCCGAACGCTCATCACGGTTAAATGTTCTTCCGTCTTTATTAAAACCGCGTCCGTCACGCTCACTTCCCTGAGAACGTCCACCCTGTCCGTTCCTGTCCTGTCGTCCTCCATTTCCGTTCTGGAAATATTCGCCGCGATTCTGGCGCTCTCCGTTTTGGAAACGTTCGCCACGATTTTGACGCTCTCCGTTCTGATTGCGTCCATCACGGTTTCTGTTCTGCGAAGAATCTCCGAAATTTCCACGGTTCGGACGGTTCTGGCTTTCTGCAGTCTGCGGACGATTCTGGCTTTCTGCAGTCTGCGGACGGTTCTGGCTTTCTGCCATCTGCGGACGGTTCAGTTCTTCAACAGACTGTACATGTTCCCTGTCTCTTATACACATCTCCGGGCCCCCGAGACCGTAC
>CALZPS010000088.1 GCA_945827765.1 uncultured Lachnospiraceae bacterium
ACACAAGGAGTATCGTCGGCAGCGTCAGATGTGTATAAGAGACAGGTATTAGAGACAGATATTCTGGAAGCCGAAATAACCAAACGAGTGACTGCTGAAGTGACTGCTGAAGTGACTGCTGAAGTGACTGCGCAAAACCAGCTTGCAACCATTCGCCAGTTATATTCCAAATTAAAGGATGAACGTCAGGTTGCGGATTTACTGGATTTACCTTTTGAGACAATTCAGAATGCCATAACAGTATAAAGGAACAAAACAAAAAAATGCGGAGCCACACCGTTTTTGATATGGTTCCGCATTTTTATATTTCTTTTTCCTACCTTTCCAGCGTAAACGATTCCAAATCCAGCATTCCCTTACCCGTGAATATAAAATACAGCGGTTTAACTCCCTTAATTTCCGGCAGCGTTGTTGTCCAGTTCCGGGAATAATTCCTTCACCGTCGGATAAATCTTCTGAAACCGCTGATATCTGTCCTCATACTTTGCCACAAGCTCCGGCTCCGGCTCCACCGTATCAATGACTTTTACCAGTTTATCCGCTGCCTCTTCCACACTTGCGAACTCACCGCAGCCGACCGCTGCCAGAATTGCACCACCATAACCCGGTCCTTCCTCGCTCTCGATGACATCCACCTTCAGATTCATCACATTGGCAATGATTTTCTTCCACAACGGACTTTTTGCGCCTCCGCCGCAAATTTTCGTACGCTCAATCTTGATTCCCAGACTTCTTGCGACCTCCAGTGAATCACGCAGTCCAAACGCCACGCCTTCCAATACCGCCTGTGTCATTTCCTCACGAGTCGTATCCATCGTCATGCCGATAAATGTTGCCCTCGCCAGCGGATCATTGTGCGGTGAACGCTCGCCCATCAGGTACGGCAGATAATAAACATGATTCTCTCCCAGCTTGGTGATATTCTCCTGCTCTTTTGCGTATTCCTTTGTCTGCAGGATCTCATCCATCCACCACTTGTTGCAGGATGCTGCACTCAGCATACAGCCCATCAGATGGAAATTGCCGTCCGCATGATCAAACGAATGCAGAGCATTGTTCTCATCCACACCAAAGGACTTGCTGGATATAAAAATCGTGCCTGAGGTTCCCAGCGAAATGTTGCAACGCCCGTCACCAACTGTTCCCGTGCCGACCGCTGCTGCTGCGTTGTCGCCCGCTCCGGCAATAATCTTTACCGTTTCCGGCAGTCCCAGTGTTTTTGCCAGTTCCGGTTTCAGTGTGCCGACCACTTCATAGCTTTCAAACAATTGCGGCAGCTGTGCCTCTGTCACACCACAGATTTCCATCATTTCTTTCGACCAGCATTTATTCTTCACATCCAGAAGGAGCATACCTGACGCATCGGAATAGTCAGTACAGTGTACGCCGCTCAAACAATATGCCAGATAATCCTTCGGCAGCATAATTTTCTCTATTCTTGCAAAATTTTCCGGTTCATTCTCTTTCATCCAGAGAATCTTCGGAGCCGTAAAGCCTGCAAATGCAATGTTCGCCGTATATTCGGACAATTTATCTTTGCCAATCACATTGTTCAGGTAGTCCGTCTCTTTCGTCGTTCTTCCATCGTTCCACAGAATCGCCGGGCGAATTACGTTATCCTCTTTGTCGAGCACCACCAGACCATGCATCTGTCCGCCGAAACTGATGCCTGCGACCTGACTCTTATCGCAGTCCTTCGTCAACTCAATCATACCCTCAACTGACTGTGCATACCAGTCCTCCGGTGCCTGCTCAGACCAGCCCGGATGCGGGAAACTCAAAGCATATTCTTTGGATACAATATTATGAATCGCGCCCTTTTCATCCATCAGCAGCAACTTGACCGCCGATGTTCCCAAATCTACACCTATATAAAGCATCGTATTCCTCCTTATCGCTTATCTGATAAAAGGCGGTGCTTACGCGCCGCCCCTTATGAAATCATTCATGCTGCGTGACTTATTTCCACGGGTTCTCCGTAGGATATCTCACGCCTGCCGGCTGATTGTAACCAATCTCTTCCACCGGAACCCCGACATATTTGAACACTTCAAACAATGCTTTGCCGTAGTTGCCGAATGCCACTGCACCGTGATGCGGGAAGTTCTTCTCAATCAATACATGGCGATAGAATCTGCCCATCTCCGGAATTGCAAAAATACCGATTGCTCCAAAGGAACGTGTTGCTACCGGCAGCACCTCGCCCTGTGCAATATATGCGCGCAGCTTGCAGTCTGCTGTGCTCTGCAGACGGAAGAACGTGATGTCGCCCGGCTTGATGTCTCCTTCGAGTGTTCCCTGTGTTACCTCCTCCGGTAAGGAACGAGCCATAATCAGCTGATACTTCATTTCGCAGAAGGACAATTTGCCGGATGCGGTATTGCCACAGTGGAATCCCATAAAAGTATCCTTGTGAGTATATGGGTATTTGCCTTCGATATCTTCTTTATACATATCTGCCGGCACACTGTTATTGATGTCAAGCAATGTCACGGTGTCTTCACTGACAACAGTTCCGATAAACTCGCTGAGCGCTCCGTAAATATCTACTTCGCAGGAAACCGGGATGCCCTGTGCAGTCAGACGGCTGTTTACATAGCAAGGCACAAATCCAAACTGGGTCTGGAATGCAGGCCAGCATTTTCCGGCGATTGCCACATATTTTCTATATCCCTTATGATCTCTTACCCAATCCTTCAGGGTCAGTTCGTACTGTGCCAGTTTGCTCAGAATTTCCGGTTTCCTATTGCCTGCGCCAAGCTCTTCTTCCATCTCTTTTACAAGTGCCGGAATTCTTTCATCCCCTGCATGCTTGTTAAATGCCTCAAACAAGTCAAGCTCGGAGTTTTCCTCAATCTCTACACCCAGATTAAAAAGCTGCTGAATCGGTGCATTACAAGCAAGGAAATTCAGAGGTCTCGGGCCAAAGCTGATGATTTTCAAGCTGTTCAGTCCGATAATTGCTCTGGCAATCGGACGGAACTCATAAATCATATCTGCACATTCCTCAGCAGTTCCTACCGGATACTCCGGAATATAAGCTTTCACTCCGCGCAGTTTCAAGTTGTAGCTGGCATTGAGCATACCACAGTATGCATCACCTCTGCCCTGAATCAGATTGTCTCCACGCTCCTCTGCTGCTGCCACAAACATCTTCGGTCCGTCAAAATGTTTTGCAAGCAATGTCTCGGAAATCTCAGGTCCGAAGTTGCCAAGATATACTACCAGCGCATTACATCCTGCTGCTTTGATGTCCTCCAGTGCCTGTACCATGTGAATCTCACTCTCCACGATACAGATCGGACATTCGTAAATGCCGTCCTCACCATATTTTTCTTTGTACGCTTTCATCAATGCCTCACGTCTGGAAACAGACAGGCTTTCCGGGAAACAGTCTCTGCTGACTGCCACTACTCCGATTTTCAACTCTGGCATATTGCTCATAATTATGTACCTACCTTTCATAATATTCATTATCTTGTTATGCTGAGATGTTGTGGTCAAACACCTTTGCCTTTAGCATCATACTAACGTAATATTCTCTCCGCGCAGTCCGCAGAATGCGCCCTCAATGCCCGCTTCCGCATGGGCGATCAGCCATTTATTTTTGGCGGTAATGAGTCTGTCCTCCCCGCTCTTTCCTGCCGGGAAAGTCAGTTCGGTATTCGTCCCTGCCGGGAGAATCACGACACAACGGAAACCGCCTTCCGCTGCTGTACACGGTGCATAGTGCAATGTCGTCGCGTACACCTCAATGGCTGTTCCCGCCGGAACTAAAAACGCCTCGATTTTTGAGGTATCATATGTATAGTCCGCCTCAATGTCCTGCTGCATACCAATCAGCAGAATCATGTCCGTCACTGCAATGTTAATCTCGCTGGAGCGATGATACTCCACCGCATTCAGCTTATGGTTATCTCCATTGCAGTACCCAATCTGAATCGGGAGCCCGCCATATGCACGATTCTTGAAAACCTCTGCCACCGGCAGCGCCTCCAGTTCCTCCACAGATGGTACATAAATGACATCTTTCGGCAGCGGCGTATGCTCCATCTCTTTCAGGATACCGTCCAGTTCATATTCTGTAAGAACCTTACCGTATTTTCCAAAAGATGCATCCGTCACTTTTTGAATCTTCATGGTAATCTTCCTCCTTCCTCAACTTTCCTGAGCCGGATAATGCTTTCAAAACAATTTTGCAGCAATTCCCGCCCGAAAACATTATTTTGTTGATAATTACCTTTGTAATCTTAGTATAGCACCTTTTTTTGTCATTATCGACCAATAATTCACCCAAACAATGGCACTTTTTTGTCTTTTTATTACTTTTCACGTCCAATCTTATTTTTCTCTTTCCGATATTCGCTAGGCAGGATTCCGTACTTTTTCCGAAACACTTTAGAGAATGCCTTACTGTTCGGAAATCCGTGGTTCAAGGCAATCTCACTGATGGGATGCTCCGTATTCATCAGTTCTTTTGATGCATATTCCATCCGCACATCCTGCAAATAGGTTTTGTAATTGATTCCGGCATATTTCTGGAACATTCTGGAAAGGTACGCCGGAGCATACCCAAAGATTTCCGAGAGCACTTCCAGCGACAGATCTTCGGTATAATGTTCTTTGATATATGTCGTAATCGACGATAATCTGGATAGTTTTTTGTTTCTTTTGACCATATCTTCGTTTACTTCCAGTTCACGGTATTTCGTCACCAACAGATAAAGCAGCATAAAATACTGGCTCTTCACCTTCATTTCATAGCCACACTGTTTCCCTCTATATCCCGCAAACATCTCACCTATGATCTGCATAACAGTCTCATCCTGTATGTTGGAATCATGTGTAAAACGTACATACTGTTCCCCTGTAAAATAATCCTCAAATGTCTTAAGCGGAATCTGCAGTACAACCGTTTGATTCGGTTTCGGAGACTGAATCGAGTGAATCTCATTTGAGTTCACAAGGATAAATTCTCCTGAACGCAGAGGGTGTCGTTCTTCATTGATAAAAAATGTCAGTTCCCCCTCAAAGACTGCAAAAATCTCAATTGAACGGTGCCAATGCTTTTCACGAAAATAATTGCCGCTGCTGCCCTCAAACAAAAACATTTTAAATGGTAAATCTTCATTTGGCATAATCAATTCATGGCTAAACTGCATGATCCGTCTCCCCCTTTTCATTCTGTGTCCTGCTCTTTTGACCGGCTCTTTTCTTCTCTTGCGCGGTATAACCTTGGTGTCACGCCTTCCGCTCTTTTAAACTGACGAATAAAATAACTGACATTATCAAATCCACAATCCAGACTGACTTCCAGCACCGGTTTCGTTGTTTCCTTGAGCAGTACCTTCGCCCGCTCTATGCGGCACATAATCAAATACTGTATGGGTGAGATTTCCGCAATCTCTTTGAAAAAATGGCACAAGTACTGTGGATTGCAGCGGGCTTCCCGCGCCAGTTCTTCCAATGTAACCTTGTGTGCAAAATGTTTCTGCACATAAGTAACGACCCGCTTATAGCGGTCGATTTTTTCCTTTTCCGCGGCATTCAGCGTACTGTCCGTAGTAACCATTTTTCTCTTCTGTTTCAGCAGAAACAACAATCGATAAAGCTCCAGCTTTGCCTGAAGATATGTCTCATCATCCGGATACCATCCAAAACTGCAGAGGCGTTCGCAGATTTCCCTGATGTCATCCGTCCCCTCATCCCCGGAGCGGATGATGTGCGGCAGCAGTTCCATCCCTGCCAAAAAAGGTCCTGTCAGTTCATCCTCTATCACATCATGGTAAGCAAATTTAAGAATCTGCGGATTAAAAATCACTGCATCGTGAACGGTTCCGCCTCCGCAGCCTTCCAGCTGATGCAGTTCTCCGCTGTTTACAAAGCAAATATCTCCCTCCCGCAATATCTCATTTTCCAGATTTTGTTCTATATAAAATGTCCCTTTGCGGATAAACAGTATTTCTACCTCATGATGCCAGTGGCGCTCCACAAAGAACCCGGCCGCATATTGTGGTGTTGTCTCCGGAGAAAAATGTAGCCGCACCAGCGGTTTCTCTTCCGTACCATGCCTGACATCCTCTTCTAAAGAATGTTCTTTATTCATAATCTTCGCTCCTTCTCGCTTGTGGGCGTTCCGCGTCTTTCGCCGTCCGAACCAGAAATCAACATTGTGTTATTATTTTAGGAAATAATGCAAGATTTTTCAACCTTTTTGTGATTATAATGGTAAAAAAAGAAAATATAGTGAAAATATTTTTAAGGAGGATTTCTACAATGATTTTGAAGTATTCTTATGGCAATCCCTTTAACACGGAGGCGATTGTGACCGCAATCCCGCAGGCAGAAGGTGTTCCCGCATATGGCAGCATTTCCCTCGAAAAAGGGTTTTCTTTCGCGTATGAAATGTCTCCCTCCGACATCGTATACGGTCTCGGCGAGGCAGTTCGCGGCATTAATAAGCGCGGGCATCTATACACCAGCGAATGTGCAGACAACCCGGAGCACACCGAAGATATGAGCGCGATGTACGCCGCACACAATTTTCTGATTATTGACGGTGTAAGGACCTTCGGACTGTTCTTTGATTACCCGGCGAAAATGACCTTTGAT
>CALZPS010000089.1 GCA_945827765.1 uncultured Lachnospiraceae bacterium
AGATCTAGTACGGTCTCGTGGGCTCGGAGATGTGTATAAGAGACAGATTCGTGAGGACTTTCTGCATCAGAATTCCTTCCATGAGATCGACACATATTCGTCACTCAAGAAACAATATATGATGATGAAACTGGTGATGGCATTCTATGAGCAGGCGGTGGCTGCACTGGCGGACGGCGCTCCGCTGAACAAGCTGATCTCCATGCCGGTGCGTGAGCAGATTGGTCGTTTTAAATATACGAAGGAAGATGCTCTGGACGAAGAATTTGACAAAGTGAGCGAGGAGCTTCATATCGAAATCGCCAACAGCATGAAAAAGGAGGGGTTCTAAATGCCAAAAGAATATAGGACGATACAGGAAGTAGCGGGGCCTCTGATGCTGGTGCGCGGTGTGGATCATGTATCTTATGATGAACTGGGAGAAATCGAGCTGGCGAACGGCGAGGTGCGCCGCTGTAAAGTGCTGGAGATTAACGGCAGCGATGCTATGGTACAGTTGTTTGACAGCGCGACCGGTATCAATCTTTCCAACAGTAAAGTACGTTTCCTCGGACGCAGCATGGAACTTGGTGTATCCGAGGATATGCTGGGGCGCGTTTTTGACGGAATGGGAACGCCGATTGACGACGGACCGGACATTCTGCCGGAGGCGAGAATGGACATCAACGGTCTGCCGATGAATCCGGCAGCCAGAAATTATCCGGAAGAATTTATCCAGACCGGAGTATCTGCCATCGATGGTCTGAATACTCTGGTACGTGGACAGAAACTGCCGATATTCTCTGCATCCGGTCTGCCGCATGCACAGTTGGCGGCACAGATTGCAAGACAGGCAAAGGTTTTGGGAACAGATGAAAATTTTGCGGTTGTATTTGCTGCGATGGGTATCACATTTGAAGAGTCCAACTTCTTCATTGAAAGTTTTAAGGAAACGGGAGCGATTGACCGTACGGTGTTGTTTATCAATCTGGCAAATGACCCGGCGATTGAGCGTATTTCCACACCGAGGGTGGCTTTGACTGCCGCGGAATATCTGGCGTTTGAGAAGGATATGCATGTATTGGTTATCCTGACCGATATCACCAACTACGCGGATGCACTGCGCGAGGTGTCCGCAGCCCGCAAGGAGGTGCCGGGAAGACGAGGATATCCGGGGTATATGTATACAGACCTTGCATCTTTGTATGAGAGAGCCGGCAGGCAGAGTGGAAAGAAGGGCAGTATCACGATGATACCGATTCTGACCATGCCGGAGGACGATAAGACTCATCCGATTCCTGACCTGACTGGTTACATTACCGAAGGACAGATTATTCTGAGCCGTGACTTGTACCGTAAGGGAGTGACACCGCCGATAGATGTTCTGCCGTCATTGTCCCGTCTGAAAGACAAGGGTATCGGTGAGGGCAAGACCCGCGCGGACCATTCCAATACCATGAACCAGCTTTTCTCTGCTTATGCCAGAGGAAAGGACGCAAAGGAGTTGATGGTCATTCTGGGCGAGGCGGCTCTGACAGAGATTGATTTGATGTATGCCAAATTTGCAGATGCCTTTGAGCAGAAATACGTTTCTCAGGGCTATACGACCGACCGCAGCATCGAAGAAACGCTGGAAATCGGCTGGGAATTGCTTTCCATGCTGCCGAGATCAGAGTTGAAACGTATTGATGATAAGTTCTTAGATCAGTATTACCGTGGGAGGTGATTGATTTGGCATCCACACAAGTAAATCCTACCCGTATGGAGCTTACCCGCCTGAAAAAAAAGCGCATCACCGCAGTGCGCGGTCACAAGCTGTTGAAGGACAAGCGCGACGAATTGATGCGTCAGTATCTTGATCTGGTACGTGAGAATATGGAAGTGCGCAAACGCGTGGAGGCAGGGATTCTCTCTGCCAACAAAAACTTTGTCATCGCCAAAGCGGGTATGTCGGAGGCGGAACTGCACACGGCATTGCTGGCGCCAAAGCAGGAAATCAATCTTGTGGCGGGGCAGCAGAATGTCATGAGTGTGGAGATTCCAACTTTTTCCTACAAGACGAGGACTGCCGATGAGAATGATATTTATTCTTACGGATTCGCGTTTACGTCCAGTGACTTGGACGGGGCGGTGAAATCACTGGCAGATATCCTGCCGGATATGATTCGTCTGGCGGAATGCGAAAAAGCCTGCCAGTTGATGGCGGCGGAGATCGAGAAGACAAGACGGCGCGTGAATGCGCTGGAACACGTCATCATCCCGGAGACGGAGAAAAATATTAAATATATTACAATGAAACTCGACGAGAATGAGCGTAGTACGCAGATTCGTCTGATGAAGGTCAAAGACATGATGCTGGCAGAGGCACATGGATATTGAGAATATAAAAGAAAAATAGGGCTGCCCTTGCACCGGGCGGCTCTTCTTTTGTCTTATAGAGAGAAAAGCATGAAAAAACAAGCATTCAATCCTTATTTGCCATCAGCTTGGAGGAACTTCAGAAAAACTTAAAAAACAGGAGACAAATAACGTAATCCGGTGTTATAATAATATCAAAGTACGGGCTTACAATTACATAGAACGAGCCGTATAAAAAGGAAAAGGAGAATTAGTAAAATGGCAAACAGGATTATGTTGAACGAGACCTCCTATCATGGAGCTGGCGCAATCGCAGAGATTGCAACAGAGGCAAAGGCAAGAGCATTCAAAAAGGCATTTGTATGTTCTGATCCGGATTTGATTAAATTCGGAGTGACCAAGAAGGTGACGGATGTGCTGGATGAGGCAGGACTGGCATATGAAATTTATTCGGATATCAAAGCCAATCCGACGATTCAGAATGTACAGAACGGTGTGGCAGCATTTAAGAACGCAGAGGCAGATTATATCGTTGCTATCGGCGGCGGTTCTTCCATGGATACTGCAAAGGCTATCGGCATCATCATTGCAAATCCGGAGTTTGAGGATGTGAGAAGTCTTGAGGGTGTTGCTCCGACGACCAAACCGTGCGTACCGATTATTGCGGTGCCGACGACAGCAGGAACAGCTGCAGAAGTTACGATCAACTATGTAATTACAGATGTTGAGAAAAAGAGAAAATTCGTCTGCGTAGACCCGCATGATATGCCGATTATCGCAGTGGTGGATCCGGATATGATGTCCTCCATGCCGAAGGGGCTGACCGCATCTACCGGTATGGATGCCCTGACACATGCCATCGAGGGTTATACGACCAAGGCAGCATGGGAAATGACGGATATGTTCCATATCAAAGCGATTGAAATCATCGGCAAATCTCTGCGCGGTGCCGTTGCAAATGAAAAAGAGGGACGTGACGGAATGGCTCTTGGACAGTACATCGCAGGTATGGGATTCTCCAACGTTGGTCTGGGAATTGCACATTCCATGGCACACACACTGGGTGCGGTTTATGATACCCCGCATGGTGTGGCATGCGCGATGATGCTGCCAATCGTGATGGAGTACAATGCAGAGTGCACAGGTGAGAAGTACAGAGAGATTGCCAGAGCTATGGGCGTAAAGGGTGTGGACGAGATGTCCGTAGAAGAATACCGCAAAGCAGCAGTAGACGCAGTACAGCAGCTTTCTATCGATGTGGGTATTCCGACGAAACTGGAGGCACTCAAAGAAGAAGACCTGCAGTTCCTCGCAGAGTCTGCATATGCAGACGCATGCTGTCCGGGCAACCCGAAAGACACGAACGTAGAAGATTTGAAAGCATTGTTCAGAAAACTGATGTAATTGTATGCCGCACATACATGTGCAAGTAAAGAACGTTTAGATGTAACAAAAATAGAACGGAAACCATAAAAGAACCCCTGACTTTGGTACTGCTTGAATTTCAGATGCCGAAGTCAGGGGCTTTGCTGTCGTCATGCATAGAAAACACGTCTATTGGATGTTTTTATGCAAAAACTTTATCTTGGGGTGATTTTTTGTCTGCCAGGAAACGGCCGAGTGTTTCCTGGCGAGACTTTATATTTCGAATAGTTATGCTTTTGCCTGAACCTTCACAGCCTGCAAAGCCTTTACAACAGGAGGCAGGGAAATGATAATCAAAGTAATGATTCCCTCTACTCCCAGATAGGAGCCCTGGTATTCAGCGGAATAAACAAGTGGATGCATTCCCTCCGGGGCATAGTCTGCAAAGAAAATGACACCGGAAAGTGTGGAAAATACGAAACGCCCCAGAACACCGACGATATAACCAATCTGCAGTCCGTACTTTTTGTCGCAGAAGAATCCAGACAAGCCAAGAGCACCAAATGCCAGTGGATAATCCAGAATCACCTGTGGGATGCTTACAATATAAGGATCAATAAAAAATTGCAGCAACCCAAACGCAATACCGGTCAACAGACCATATTTCGGACCGAACCAATATCCAATTAAACAAATGAATAACATGGATAATAATGTGATGGAACCGCCCATCGGCATCTCCCACAGTTTAATATACGAGGTGACCATCGCCAGAGCGACTGCTGCAGCAGAAAAAACGAGTTTCTTTGTCAAGGACATGGTAGTGCCTTGACTTGTACTTTCATTAGACATATGTAATCTCTCCTTCCTTACGCCGGCATTACCCGGATCAAGTTCTATACAGTAACAGCAATTCTTATGATACTGACTGTACAAGGGTACTGTGCACATTTGCACATCTCAGCCATGTTTAGCGCCCCAATGGGATTATCATAGTCTGTTTTTTCATAAATGTCAATGGTAAATGGTAAATGGTTAACGGGTAAATGGTTTTACATGAATTTTATGGACATAGATCTTTTATGTATGGTATACTAAAATGAAATGATAATTAACAGGGAGATAATACAAGAATATGAAAAAATCAAAGCTGCAAGCTGTTGCTGAGATTTCGTATGTGGTAGTAAATATTTTGTTCCTTTTGTTTTTCATTTACATGGGAATGAGTGAAAATATATCGGTGCAGAAAGTCAGAGAGTCGCGCACCTATCATAGGATGGATTATTATTCTGTGAAGGAAATAGAGGATTCTTCCGCCCCTATCGGCATTCGCAGGGAGTATAGTTGGATCATGGATGATATTACCACAAGTGATACGACGTTTGCTTTTTATCTGGTGCATCATTATGCAGAGGTGTATTTTGATGACGAGCTGATGTATCGCCTTATGCCGAAAGAGACCAACAAAATCGGGAAAAGTATCAGCAGTAACTGGATTACGATACCGGTATATCCGGAGGATAGCGGGAGGCAGGTTCGGGTCATTGTGACACCTGTCTATGAGAGTGTACGTAATCGTGAGATTGAATTTGAAATCGGTTCTCTCCACAATCTGTATAGTACACAGCTGAAAAAGGACCTTCCACAGTTGATTTTGTCAGGTATCTGCATCATATTCGGCGTTTTGATTATGTTGTTGCAGTTTGCATATATAGTTCATAAAAAAACAAAGAGCTGGAAAATGTTTTATTGGGGAAACTTTCTTCTGCTGCTGGGAATTTGGAGAATTACAGATACGCGTTTTTCACCGTGGATTTTTCCGGACAATACCATGCTTCTAGGGTATCTAAGTATTGGTGCGATGTTATTAGCAGGCATTCCATTTATGTTATTTTTGAAAGAAAGCTTTTCCGGGCGCAGAACAACTCCGATATTGATAGACTCATTGACGATTTCAGGGGTTGCGCTGGCATTGCTGTTGTGCCAGATTTTTGGTATTGCTGATTTTCGGGAACTAATAATATTTAATCATATTGTGATTGCTGCGATGATTGTACTTTTGATTGTGATATTGATTCTGGAAAATCTGCGGAAGAAAAAAATCCAAATAAAAATGCTTGCCAGAGTATTCCTACTGATTTCAGGTGTCCTTGCAGATGCTATTATCTATTACGTGAATCGTAGCTCAGCAGGAATTTTATTTTCTGTGCTTGCGGTATTCCTATATACACTGTTGTTGTTTGGCGAGAATATATTGGACATAAACAAAAAGGCATATGTGGATATCCACACCGGATTATATAATAAAAACCGGTGGAATGATTTAATAGACAGAACTGATCTCCAAAATGAACATGTTGGCATGATGATGCTGGATATCAATCATTTGAAATATATTAATGATACATTTGGGCATGAGAGTGGTGACAAAGTTATCTTTGCATTTGCGAATATTCTGCGAGGTATCATTCTTTCGCCAAATGCGATCTGCCGTTGGGGAGGAGATGAATTTGCTGTGATTCTGAAAGATACCACATCGGAGATCGTCGAGGGATATCTGAAAGAAATACGTCATGCTGTGGATGAATATAATGAAAGAAACGGAGAGCCGGAGTTACAATATGCAGCCGGGTATGCACTATCATCCGAATTCCCGGAAATGTCGTGGGAATTGTTGCTGGAAAAGGCGGATGAACGCATGTATTTAGACAAAAAACAGTGGTATTTGGAGCGCTCTGTAGATTCTAATACTGGTTCCGGGAATTGACGGTTATATTTCCTGACTTTGGGAGTTAAACATTAAAATATGAGCCAAGGGACAAATGGACATAAGAATACATGCTTGCATGTATTCTTAT
>CALZPS010000090.1 GCA_945827765.1 uncultured Lachnospiraceae bacterium
GATCTAGTACGGTCTCGTGGGCTCGGAGATGTGTATAAGAGACAGGGACTTATGACTTTGCCGCCGCAGTTCCGGTGTTAGAGCACCGGGGAGCACTTCTTAATACCGGAGATAACACCCTGACCTATTGTGATGAAAAGTCAAGTCGCATAGAAAAAAGCGGCAACCCCCACAATGACAGAATGCCAAAGTTAAAAGGTCAGGTATGACATGCTTGCATGTCATACCTGACCTTTGGGTTCTGTAAAACACCTGCCCTTTTGTATTTCAAATCATCCTCTCGACCCTTTATTTCATCATTGAATATCCGTTACCTGATAGCCCTGATCGGCAACAGCCTGTTTCAGAGCGTCATCTGAAACGTCTTTCTCAAGTGTTACAACAGCAGTTCCTGTCTGGTGACTGACCTCAGCCTTTACCACGCCTTCAAGTGCTTCGAGAGCTTTTTTTGTGTGCATTTCACAATGTCCGCACATCATACCTTCAATTTTCAATGTCTTTTCCATCATTTTCGTCTCCTTTTCCGTTTTGATTTTTATTTTATTTTTGATTTTATGATCCCGTCCGGAATCATGCATCCTGAAGAAATTCAAGCGCAGCGCGTTGGTCACTACACAAAAGCTGGATAAGCTCATGGCTGCAGCAGCAAACATCGGATTTAACTGCCAGCCCAGTACGCTTATAAATACGCCTGCCGCCAGGGGAATACCGATAATATTATAGATGAATGCCCAAAACAGATTCTCGTGAATATTGCGCAGCGTTGCCCTGCTCAAACGAATTGCTGCGGGGACATCCAACAGGCGGCTTTTCATCAACACCACATCTGCCGCATCAATCGCAACATCCGCACCTGCACCAATGGCAATGCCGATATCGGCACTTGTCAGTGCCGGAGCGTCATTGATACCATCACCAACCATGATAACCTGACCTTTTTTCTGCAGCTTGCGGATCACGCTTTCCTTGCCATCAGGAAGTACACCGGCAATTACTTCATCAACGCCTGCCTTCGCCCCGATCGCTTTCGCCGTACGTTCGTTATCACCGGTCAGCATCACCACATGAATGCCCATATCCTGCATTTCTTTAATTGCCTGAGGACTGTCCTCTTTGATCGTATCTGCCACGGCAATGATACCACAAAGCTCATTGTTGCAGGCAAAAAACAACGGCGTTTTTCCTTCTGCCGAGAGATGTTCGGACCTTGCTTTTATCTCATCAGGCACCTGGATTTGTTCGCTGATAAATTTATAACTGCCGCCATACAGAACAGTGCCGTCAAGTAATGCCGTAAGCCCGTTTCCGGGCAATGCCCGGAACTGTTCGACTTCGTCTGCCGTAAGTCCATCCTGCTCAGCTCTCTGATTGATTGCCCTTGCCAGCGGATGTTCACTTTTTTTCTCCAGCGCATAGGCAATTGACAAAAGTTCCGTTTCACTCCTGCCATTTATCGGAATCATGTCCGTAACCTTTGGTTCTCCCTGCGTAATCGTTCCGGTTTTATCAAGCGCAACAATCCGTGTTTTTCCCGTTTTCTCCAAAGATACAGCCGTCTTGAAGAGAATTCCGTTCTTTGCCCCCATTCCGTTGCCGACCATGATTGCAACAGGCGTAGCAAGACCGAGCGCACAAGGACAACTGATGACTAATACAGAAATGCCTCTTGCCAGAGCAAATCCAACCGTCTGTCCGGCCACAAGCCAGGCGATTATAGTTACCACCGCAATTGTGATAACGGCAGGAACAAATACGCCTGACACCTTGTCTGCGACTTTGGCAATTGGTGCTTTCGTTGCAGCCACGTCACTGACCATCTGAATAATCTGGGAAAGTGTGGTGTCCTCACCAACTCTTGTCGCTTCACAGCGGATAAAGCCTGATTGATTCAGTGTGCCTGCGGAAACTGCATTTCCGGCCACTTTGTCCACCGGAATACTCTCTCCCGTCAAAGTGGATTCATCTACTGCACTGTTTCCTTCCAGAATGATTCCGTCCACAGGAATATTTTCTCCGGGACGCACTACAAAGACATCACCTTTTGCCACCTGCTCAATCGGCACAATGATTTCAGCGCCTTCTCTATAAATCGTGGCAGTCCTGGGAGCCAGTTTCATCAGTCCTTTGAGCGCATCGGTGGTTTTTCCCTTTGAACGTGCCTCAAGCATTTTTCCCAGAGTTATCAGTGCAAGAATCGTAGCTGCAGATTCAAAATAAAACTCGTGCATATATGACATCACGGCATCTGCGTTGCCCTTAACCTGTGCATCCGTCATGGCAAACAGGGCAAACGTGCTGTAACAGAAAGCAGCCGCAGCTCCCAGTGCAACCAATGCGTCCATATTCGGAGCACGATGCCACAGACTTTTAAATCCGCTGATAAAAAACTTCTGATTGATAACCATAATTATAACCGTTAACAATAGCTGCAAAAGTCCCATTGCCACATGGTTGCCCGCAAAAAACGGAGGCAATGGCCAGCCCCACATCATATGGCCCATAGAAACGTACATAAGTACAATCCAGAACCCCAGAGAAGCGATTAACCGTTTTTTTAACACAGGAGTTTCCCTATCCTTCAGTACATCTTCATCGTCGGCTAATCGTGTGTTTTGATCTTTATTTTTCTTTTTCGGTGTTGCTTCATATCCGGCATCGCGAACCGCAGCTATGATTTCCTCGGCAGACGCAGTTCCCTCAACCCCCATTGAATTGGTCAGCAGGCTCACTGAGCAGGATGTAACTCCTTTCACACCAGATACCGCCTTTTCCACTCGAGCAGTGCAGGCTGCACAACTCATACCCGTTACTGTATATTGCTCCATAATCGACTGAATGAACCTCCCTTTTATTTCATTAATTTCTGCAGTGTCGCCACGAACTCATCGATTACTTCGTCCCTGCCCTCCCGGATATCTCTGGCAACGCAGCCTCGAATATGACTCGCAATCAGTTCCTTATTAAAAGCACTGACCGCAGCATTCACAGCTGCAGACTGGATCAAGATATCTTCACAATAAGCATCTTTTTCCACCATTCCGCGAATACCACGAATCTGTCCTTCCATACGGTTTAAACGGTGTATCAGCTTTTTCCGTTCTTCCTCCGAGCGGGCTGTTGTTTTTCCACAACATCCGTGAACATCCTTATCAGACATCATTCATCCTCCTTTTTTACATATACCCTGTCGGGGTATTAGTATTATATACCCTTATGGGGTATATGTCAATAGATTAAAAAACGACGGCTACCATAAAAAGCAGCCGCCGCTTATTGATTGATATCTTGTTTACTCTGCAGAATATCTTTTCTTTCTACCGTAAACTATTGTTCCAAATAAACCTGCACCGGAAACAAATAACAGTGCGAACCAAAGCTCAAGATTGTTGTTGTCGCCGGTCTGAGGACTTGCAATATCTTTGTCGCCAGTGGGCCTGGTTATATCGGAGGTATCTTCTTCTGCCGGCTTTGTCGGTTCAGAAGGATTTGTCTGCTCCGAAGATGTTTTCTTAACCTCAAAATTCGTGCTGCACTCGCCGTCTGTATAAACAATGGCAATTGTGTGTGCACCAACAGAAAGCGTATTCAGATAATCAGCTTTCAAGGATACGATCGTAGAACCGGAGACCGCCGTGTAATTTTTCTCATCAATCAGCGTATTGTCCACCTTTACGCCAGTGAATTTGCTGAACTCTCCGTCTGCACGGATGGTAAGCGTTCCATCGGTATTCTTCGTCCAGACCGCGTTTGCACCATCGCTAATACTATAGGAAGGCGGGGTCTCGGGTTTAATATTTGTTTTGGTACTGACCAGGACGGCGTAGACAGAGAATTTCTTGGTCTTGAATTTGAGTTCGCCGGTTTCCCGGTCATACTCGCTTTCCAGTTTATCGTAGGACACGTTACTGCCGTCCTTATGCTCACGCACCACGGTGTACTCCTCATTGGAGTCGATCTCCGGTACTTTGAGGGTAATCGTTACATCCTCGTTCAGATTGGTGATCGGCACATCTTCACCATTCACTGTCGCCTTCATGTCGATATTCAGGTAGAACGATTTGTCGGCATTGGGGGTCACACCGGCTTCGGAGGCCAATGCGTCTTTGACCTCATTCGTGACAGTCGTATCCGCAACCGTCAGTTTCACCGCGTCGGCTTCAGAAGCCATATCAGGCAGCGCGGTCACCCAATCCTCAGAAACAGTGGGAGTCTCAACAATCTTCTCGCTCTCATTCTTAATCTCATTCTTAATCTCATTCACCGGAGCAGACGTGCTCTGCGCCAGTGCGTAGCTGGAGAACTTGTCGGTCTCAAATGTAACGGTGCCCATGGCAGGATCTTTTTCATCGGGGACAAACGTTACCTCAATACGGCTGTAAGTCCTGTCCGCACCGTCTCCGTGCTCACGGACGATGTAGTAAGAGCTGCCCTTCGCCGGGGCGGGGACGCTCAGGGTGACGGTGATGGTGTTGTCCAGATCCGTCAGCTGGCTCTCCCAGTTTCCGTTTTCGCCGCCCTTGCTGACGATCTGATACAAATTCATGTCCAGATACAGGGCGTTCTCGCCCGCCCGGGCTTTCAATTCTTCGCTGACGTCATCCTCTTGAATATCTTCAACGGTCATCTTCAGGTTGCCGGAGTCGGTGGCGTTTTCACCGTTGTCAATGAACGCGCCGGTGACACTTTTCGCTCCGCTCACATCGAAGATGTCGGAAACAGCCTCAAAATAGACACAGAAGTGTGTATTCTGATTGACCTCCTTCACCGCAAAGTTAAATGTGCTGACATTTTCATCATCTGTTGTAAATGCGTCCAGGAAACTGTTTTCCTGTTCTTCGTTCGTGTAGATATTTTTCAACTGATAGCCATACCTGGGAATGAACTTATAATCAATGGAGACTCCGCCCATGTCCTTCGCAATAAACAAATCGGACTGACTGAAACTAAGTCCAAACATCTGCAGGGCATCCTTCTCTCCCCCGAGCTCCTCTTTGGAGGCGCCGATGGTATCCCAAAGGGAGTAAATCGTATCGTTTTCGTCCGCAGCGTACTCCGATTCAATCATAGTATAGGTCTTTGCGGGCTCATCGCCGTTCGCCGCCACATGGACGCGCTCAGCCAGCACCTCACCGTTCTCAACGGTGACATTGCCGCCCAACCAGGAAATGGTGTACCATTCCGGCGCGGGGTCATCGCCACCAGACACGTCGATGAATTCAACGTTAAAGCCAATAAAGGGGCCGGCAGTCTCCAACGCGTCTCTTGTAAAGGTATAGGTAGAAGTTCCGTCCTGAACCACGGGATCTGAAACATGAGGATTATCGCCGCCGGTGGCAAGATTACTCTGATAGCCGTCCTCTGCGGTCAGAATGATCTTGACCGCGGTCACATCGTCGTTCAGGGTAATTCTGTTCTCGCTGCCGTCATAAGCGCCTTCGCTATTGCCGCGCACAAACATGACACGGGCGGTGCCATGATCATAGGTGAACGTGCCACCGCTGACGGAGATGCTGCCGGAAAGCTCAATGGAGAGGGCATTGCCGTCAGGGTTGTCAGGGTTTTCCCCGCCGCCGGGGTTGGGGTTTCCGGGGTTATCACCGCCGCCGGCGAGATACTCTACACAGACCTGATAGGATTTTTCTTCGGAATAGGTAAAGCTCCAGCCTACATCTGTCTTCAAAGCTTCGCGGTCGATTTCTTCCTGGAACCCATCCACCTTAAACTCGGTATGGTTCATATCCAGCGCCTGTCCCTCATTCGGATTGGCACTGATTGTGATCTGAGCGCCATTCCTGATTCCGTCAATACTGTACGTTTTGCTTTCATTCAGTTCAATCCATTCGCCGTTGTCGACCTTGTACTTCGTGTTCCCGCTCTGGGCATTTTTTACCTCAATCTGAACTGTCGACGTACCACCTTCGGCGAAAGCGATCGCCGGTACCAACGACATCACCATGCATATTGCCAAAATCAATGATAATAGCTTTCTCTTGTTCATTTTTTTCTCCCTTCGTACTTTTCAAGATTTTTCATGAAAATGTATTGATCATATGTCCATAGCGAATGTTGATATCCAAACCAAAGAAAACAAGCTACGATCAGTCCGATTAACACACATCCGCTAACAACAAGACCATCATACATAAACACCACTCCCCTTTTCTTGTTTTCATAATTCTAAACTTTCCTTCTGTTTTTTTCTATTGCCCTTAGGGATAGTAGTGTAAACAACAGCAAAATCGGAGGGGTAGTTTTAGGATAGGCAGCCCTACACCGTTTTTAATCCGATTGAAAATTTGTAGAAAATGCTATAAAATAAGTTCAAACGCAAAAAAGGAGACGAATGAAATGAAAAATACGGGAGACTTGATTGCTCTTTCCAAACCACATACTACCCTTAAGACTAACCTGCAGTGTAGTCTGATTATTGCATTATGTTTCCTTTGGACATCAACTGGCTATTTGACCTGGCTTTACCATTTAATGGATTTTGCCGAGTCGCCCTCTGTGGATTTTCTCACAGAGGTAATAGGATATATATTTC
>CALZPS010000091.1 GCA_945827765.1 uncultured Lachnospiraceae bacterium
GCATACGAGATCTAGTAGGGTCTCGTGGGCTCGGAGATGTGTATAAGAGACAGATCATGAATATCGTACAGGCGGGGGATCATATCGTATGCGCGTCTGCCCTGTATGGCGGAACCTATAACCTTTATGCACATACCATCCGCAAGATGGGTGTGGAGGCGACTTTTGTGGATCCGGACTGTACAGCAGAAGAGCTGGAAGCTGCTTTTCGCGATAACACCAAAGCTGTGTTCGGAGAAACGATTGCCAACCCGGCGCTGGTTGTGCTGGATTTGGAGAAATTTGCATCCGCAGCCCATGCACATGGTGTACCGTTCATTGTAGATAATACATTTGCCACACCAATTAACTGCCGTCCGTTTGAGTGGGGAGCAGATATTGTCACCCATTCCACTACCAAATATATGGACGGACATGCTTCCTGTGTGGGCGGAGCAATCGTGGACAGCGGCAATTTTGACTGGGATGCATACGCTGACAAATTCCCGGGTCTGACGACACCGGATGAGACATATCACGGGATTGTATATACCGAACGTTTCGGCAAAGGCGCGTATATTACAAAGGCTACCGCACAACTGATGCGCGACCTCGGCTCCATCCAGTCACCGCAGAATGCATTTCTGTTGAATCTGGGTCTGGAGACGTTACACTTGCGTATGCCGCGGCACTGTGAGAATGCCCTTGCAGTTGCAAGGTATCTCAAAAACCATGAAAAAGTAGCATGGGTATGCTGCCCGTCTCTGGAAGGAGACAAAAACTATGAAATGGCACAGAAATATATGCCAAACGGCACTTGCGGCGTAATCACGTTCGGATTGAAAGGCGGCAGAGATGCGGCTGTGAAAATGATGGACAAGCTGAAGATGGTGGCAATCGTGACACACGTTGCCGATGCCAGAAGCTGTGTACTTCACCCGGCAAGCCACACCCATCGCCAGATGAATGAGCAGGAACTGATCGAGGCAGGAGTTCAGCCGGATTTGATTCGATTCAGTGTGGGCATTGAAAATGTGGAAGATATTATAGCAGATGTGGAGCAGGCTCTGCTCTAAACCAGATGGTATGGATGTATACAATTTGCATCCATACTTTTTTTGCCTATGCATATTTTCAATAGACCTCCATATACTACATGTTGCAATCTTTTTTGGTCGTAGAAGAATGACAGACTATATTGTGAGAAATGAAAAAAGATTGCAGGATGGAGGTCGCAGGAAAATGTTGGAACGAAATATGGAAAAAATGTCGGAACAGGAACAAAAGCAGGAGGGTACGCGAGAGGAAATCAAAGAAACCGGTTCTTTGAAACTTGAGGGTGATAAAGAACGACATAAGATACAGCTTTTAACAATCATCGGAGAAATAGAGGGTCACGAGGCGTTGTCGGGCAATGCAAAAGCGACCAAATACGAGCATCTCCTGCCAAAGCTTGCCGAGGCGGAGGATAATGAAGAAATTGAAGGCGTATTGATTCTGCTCAATACATTGGGCGGCGATGTTGAGGCAGGGCTGGCAATTGCCGAGATGATTGCGTCATTAAGTAAGCCGACTGTCTCACTCGTACTTGGCGGCAGCCATTCCATCGGCGGACCTCTGGCGGTCTCGGCAGATTATTCTTTTATTGTCCCCAGCGGAACAATGATTGTACACCCGGTTCGTACGAATGGGATGTTCATCGGGGTTTATCAAAGTTATAAAAATATCGAGCGTACACAGGACCGCATCACCGGATTTATCGCAGAGCACTCCAAAATCAGTCAGAAACGACTGGAAGAACTGATGCTTGACCCAACACAGCTGGTCAAAGATGTCGGCACCATGTTGGAAGGAGAGGACGCAGTCCGGGAAGGATTGATTGACGAAGTGGGAGGCATCAGTCAGGCTATGCAGAAACTGCGGGAGATGATTGACGAAAGAAGGGGCAATTGACGAAAGTAATTGACGAGCAATTGACGAAAGAAGAAAAAGTTAATGACAGTCTGACAAAAAAATGCTATAATAATATCCGTATGTTTAAACACCAAGGGGGAAGTATTGCATGGCTGCAAAGTCAAACAAAAGACCAAAGGCAACCGGGTCATCGAAAAAAAAGGGGACGACCAAAAAAACAACAGAAAACGCAGTGGTTCGTGAAGAGATACTGATGCTTATCTCGTTGGCGGTATGCGTTTTCCTTCTGATCAGTAATTTCGGACTCGGCGGACTGGTAGGGAAACTTATCTCATCTGTCATGTTCGGTGTTTTCGGATGGATGGCATATCCTGCTCCGATTTTGCTTTTTTGCGCGATTGCATTTTTAAGTACCAACAGAGGCAACGCGCATGCCTACATAAAAACTGCAGCGGCTGTGGTTCTATTATTGATGTTATGTACTTTTTTTGAATTGATTGTGAATCCATATAACGGAAGTGTAGAATTGATGTCCTATTACAAGCAGGCAAGTGAACAGCGCAATGCAGGTGGTTTGTTGGGAGGATGTATGGTGGCAGTATTGTGTCCGGCCGTCGGCGAGGTGGGGACTTATGTCGTGATCGTGCTGCTGGCTGCCATCTGTGTCGTTCTGATTACGGAGAAGTCTTTACTCAAGCCATTGGGAAAAGGTGGAAAAAAGGTATATGAGGGGGCACGAAGACACCATGAATCTTCGGTTGCACGCGCCGCGAAGAGACGTGATGAGCGTGCACAGGAGAGAGCGCTGCGGGATGAAACAGATCAGAAAGCTTTGAAATTATCCTCGCCGGATTTCAAAAAGAGTAACAGAAAAGTATCCGGCGTATCATTTGACACTACTCTGATTGAGCCGAACGAGGTGGTGAAATCGCCGGAACTTCAGGAATTAAAGGCGGCTGACGAACCATTTGTAAAAGAAGACCCGTTCGCTCCGGACATGACATCCGATTTTGCCGCATCTGAGCAGTTCGGCGCAAAAGAAAGCTCAGATACTACTGCATCGCAGGATATGGATCTGGCGGAGGGAATGCCGGTTTCTAAACCATCGAAACGCAAGAGGAAAAACGCACAGGAAACACAGGAAGTTGAGGCGGAGACTGTGGAGATGGAAGCCTCTATCCAGAAACAGGAAGAGGCATTTCAGGCAGCAGAATATAAGGTGCCGCCGCTTAGTCTCTTAAAACATGGTGCAAAATCAAGCGGCAACTCCGATGCCCATCTGCGCTCGACCGCGCTGAAACTAGAACAGACGTTGTTGAACTTCGGAGTCAAGGTGCATGTAACAAACGCAAGCTGCGGACCGTCTGTCACCAGATACGAACTGCAGCCGGAGCAGGGAGTCAAAGTCAGCCGCATCGTGGGACTGGCGGATGATATCAAGCTGAATCTGGCCGTATCAGATTTGCGAATCGAAGCTCCGATCCCGGGCAAGGCCGCTGTCGGAATCGAAGTGCCGAACAGTGAGAATACGGCAGTAATGCTGAGAGATTTGCTGGAATCCGAACAGTTTCAGAATAGCAAGTCGAATCTGACATTCGCGGTCGGAAAGGATATTTCCGGCAAAACCGTGGTGTCTGATATTGCCAAGATGCCGCATTTGTTGGTGGCAGGCTCGACCGGTTCTGGAAAGTCCGTCTGCATCAACACGATTATCATGAGTCTGATTTACAAGGCGAGCCCGGAGGATGTGAAATTGATCATGGTGGATCCAAAGGTCGTTGAGCTGAATGTATATAACGGAATTCCGCACCTGCTGATACCGGTTGTGACAGACCCGCGCAAGGCTGCGGGGGCACTCAACTGGGCAGTGGCAGAGATGATGAAACGATATCAGTTGTTTGCCGAGTATAATGTGCGCGACTTAAAAGGATTTAATGAGAAAATTTCACAACTGCCGGCAGGGGAAGATACCCCGAAGAAGATGGCACAGATTGTCATTATCGTGGACGAGCTGGCGGATTTGATGATGGTGGCACCAAAAGATGTAGAAGGCGCGATCTGCCGTCTGGCTCAGCTGGCACGTGCCGCGGGACTGCACCTGATTCTGGCTACGCAGCGTCCTTCCGTCAACGTCATCACCGGACTGATCAAAGCCAATATGCCTTCCAGAATTGCATTTGCGGTTTCCTCCGGTGTGGATTCACGTACCATCATCGATATGAATGGTGCCGAAAAGCTGCTCGGAAAAGGAGATATGCTCTTTTATCCGACCGGATATCCCAAACCGGTGCGTGTACAAGGCTCCTTTGTCTCTGATAAAGAAGTGCAAAGTGTTGTCGAATACTTGATTGCCAATCACGGACAGGCTGCTTACAGCCATGAACTGGAAGAGCATATGAGCGGTGAAATTCAGACAGACAGTATGACAGGGGCGGTCATGGGCGGCACAGAGGATAGCGGCGACAGCCGGGACAGCTATTTCGCGGATGCGGGCCGTCTGATCATAGACAAGGAAAAAGCATCCATCGGTATGCTGCAGCGGATGTTCAAAATTGGCTTTAACCGTGCTGCACGCATCATGGATCAGCTTGCTGAAGCAGGTGTCGTAGGCCCGGAGGAAGGCACCAAGCCAAGAAAGGTTCTGATGTCCAAAGAGGACTTTGAACAATATCTTACGGAAAATACATAATTACAGGAGGTCACTGATGAAAACAGATATTCAAATTGCACAGGAGGCAGTGATGCTGCCAATCAAAGAAGTTGCCGCAAAAGCCGGTATCCCGGAGGATGATCTGGAATTTTACGGAAAATACAAAGCGAAACTTTCCGAGGAATTCTGGGATAAGATCAAGGACAGAGAAGACGGAAAACTGGTTCTGGTCACAGCGATCAACCCGACACCAGCAGGGGAGGGGAAGACAACGACCACAGTCGGTCTGGGACAGGCTATGGTCAAATTAGGCAAGAACGCGATAATTGCACTCCGTGAGCCTTCTCTCGGACCATGTTTTGGTATCAAAGGAGGAGCTGCCGGCGGCGGTTATGCCCAGGTAGTGCCAATGGAAGATTTAAATCTTCATTTTACAGGAGATTTTCACGCAATCACATCTGCAAACAACCTTCTGGCGGCGATGCTTGACAATCACATCCAGCAGGGAAATGCACTGCAGATCGACCCGCGGCAGGTCGTGTGGAAACGTTGTTTGGATATGAATGACCGTGTTCTTCGCAATATCGTGGTCGGTTTGGGAAATAAAATGGACGGCATGGTGCGCGAAGATCATTTCGTGATTACGGTGGCCTCCGAAATCATGGCAATCCTTTGCCTTGCCGATGACCTGGCAGATCTGAAAAAACGTCTGGGACGAATCATTGTGGCATATAACTTTGCCGGAGAACCGGTAACCGCTGACGACCTGAAGGCAACCGGAGCAATGGCCGCCTTGCTCAAAGACGCACTCAAGCCAAACCTGATTCAGACGTTGGAGCACACACCTGCTTTAGTACACGGCGGACCGTTTGCCAACATCGCACATGGCTGCAATAGTGTTCGTGCGACTAAGATGGCATTGAAGATGAGCGATATCGTGATTACGGAAGCTGGCTTCGGAGCAGATTTGGGTGCAGAGAAGTTTCTGGATATCAAATGCCGGAAGGCCGGGCTTAAACCGGATGCGGTTGTATTGGTTGCCACGGTTCGTGCACTGAAATATAATGGCGGAGTTGCAAAGGCAAATCTGGCAGAAGAGAATCTCGAGGCACTGGCAAAAGGGATTGTCAATCTGGAGAAGCATATTGAAAATATCCAGAAATATGGCGTTCCGGTGGTAGTGACCCTCAATTCCTTTGTGACAGATACTGATGCCGAAAATGAATTTATCCGCAAATTCTGTGAGGAACGCGGCTGTGAATTCGCCCTCTCCGAAGTCTGGGAAAAAGGTGGCGAAGGCGGTATTGCTCTGGCAGAAAAACTTCTGGATACATTGGAAAATAAGGAAAGTCACTTCCATACATTGTATGAGGATGAGCTGTCTCTGAAAGAAAAAATTGAGACTATCTCCAAAGAAATCTATGGGGCAAGAGGCGTGGTTTACGAGCCGGCTGCCGAAAAACAGCTTGCCAAGATTGAATCCATGGGCTTTGGAAACTTCCCGATCTGTATGGCGAAAAATCAATATTCCCTCTCCGATGATGCCGGTAAACTGGGTCGTCCGACGGATTTTGACATCCATATCCGTGAAGTATATGTGAGCGCCGGAGCAGGATTTGTGGTGGCACTGACCGGAGCCATCATGACGATGCCGGGACTTCCGAAAGTACCGGCGGCCAACAATATTGATGTGACAGATGACGGTAAAATCACGGGATTGTTTTAAACAGATCAGATACCGGGGAACAATCCATACGGTATCTTTCAATCCCAACATCATAAGAGGAGAGTAGAAATATGGCAACATTGATTGACGGAAAAAGCATATCAATGCAGATAAAAGAAGAATTGAAGGCAGAGGTTGCAGATTTGAAATATAAGGGGATTTCAATCTGTCTGGCAGTCATTCAGGTGGGCAATGATCCCGCATCCTCTGTATATGCTGTCTCTTATACACATCTGACGCTGCCGACGATACTCCTTGT
>CALZPS010000092.1 GCA_945827765.1 uncultured Lachnospiraceae bacterium
AGATCTAGTACGGTCTCGTGGGCTCGGAGATGTGTATAAGAGACAGGTATAGTCTCTTCCCCAGTAGTTCAAATCTGCATCATCAAACTGATTGGTAATTTCATTTCCGGTTGCAGAAGAAACTGCATAGGTTTCTTTGTCGAACTTTTCGTTTGTATAAGTATAAACAAACTCTTTGTCGCCGTCTGCATCCATACCGTCATCTGTCGTATATCCTTTTTCTGCCAGCACATTGTTTACTGCTGCGTGAGCATTTGCCGCTGCAGTCAGATAATAATCCCCATCGTCCAGAATATAGGTCTTTGCATTTTTTGCATCATATGCGCGGAATTCTTCTCTCGGGATTGTGATTGTCACAGTCTCGGACTCGCCTGGTTTCAAAATCTGTGTCTTTGCAAATCCGCAAAGTTCAACAGCCGCTTTTTCGATACCATTTTCGATATCATACTGCGTATAAGGAGACTGGAAGTATGCTTCTACCACTTCCTTGCCTGCCACATCACCAGTATTGGTAACCGTTACTTTCATTTCAAATGCATCCTCTTCTTTGTCGAAGGACACTTCATAATCACTCCATGTAAAGTCGGTATAGGAAAGTCCATAACCAAACGGGTAAGCAACATCCGCCGCATAATTATAATTTCCGGCATTGCCTGTTCCCATTACTTTGTCTTCATATCTGGTCTCGTAATAACGATATCCGACATAAATACCTTCTCCGTATACAATATAGTTCGTATTACGGTCAAGCTGACCGGCGATCTGATAGAAATCTCCTGACTCGCTGTCATAGTTTGCCCACATATTTCCATAGAATCCCACCATGGAAGGAGCGGTTGTATTGTCGTTGCAATATGTATCCACCAGCCGCCCGGACGGATTCACTTCACCTGCCAGAATATCTGCCACTGCGTTAAGTCCCCATGTACCGGTATAACCAATCCACAATGCTGCATCGATACCGTAAGAACCGTCTGTCAAGAAATCACATTCCATTGCATTCGTAGAGTTAAACAGTACGATGATCTTCTCAAACCCCTCTGCCTCAATCATGGCAAGCATATCTTTTTCGTCCTGATTCAGAGACAAAATATTTGTTCCGTCCACATAATCTCCATCCTGCATATCGTACATCTCTCCGCCTGCACGGGAAATCACCACGATAGCCGCATCCTTGTAAGATGCGAAAGAGGATTTTACATCTGCCGTGTACTCACTTGTCGGAATCTCATTTACCTCAAATTTGGTCCGGTCAGCCCCCGGCAAACCGGTCATACCCTTCTCCGGAATACGTACATAATCTGCTTTTTTGCTCTCATAGAACTCCCACAATGTCGGGTTCACAGAAAAACCTGCCTCTTCCATTGCCTCTTTCAGTGTCGGCGCATTGCTGGTATCAATATCTGCAGAACCAGTTCCGCATGTCACGATATCCACAGAAGAACGTGAGAACAGACTGACGTTCTTTCCGCTCAGCGGCAGCGCGTTGTCTTTGTTCATCAACAAGACCGCACCTTCACCGGTCAACTGTTCCGCGATTTCTTTATCATGTGCTTCCAGCTCTTCTACACTGTCAAAGTCACTCTTGAAATACTCGGTGTCCTCGCTGCCATCGCCGTTGTCTACGATTTTCGTAGTCTCCACCTGCAGCGCGATGTTGATTGCCTGCTCACTGCCGTAAGCCACATATGTACCAATCAGCACTGCCACCAGCAGGATTGCAAAAACCGCGGTCAGAACCGACCATAACACCACGCCGTTACCTTTCTTTTTCTTTTCCATTACATATCTCCTCCTATCTTATAATGGTTAGTTTTGTATTGTAAGGGCTCCCGCCTCACTCTACCTGACTACTCTTTTCCGGGGCACTGCTGCATTGCCTCTTCCAAAGTCATACCTCCGGCAATCAACTCTTTCCGTTTTGCATTGACCGCCTGAATTTCCTTCATCCGCTCTCCTGTCAGGCTGTAACCTTTCATGGCGATCAATGTCAGCGCCCACGCAATCATCGGAATAACGCAGAAGAGGATGATTACTACCCAGTTCATGCCATCGGTATACGGCGTCTCAGCCGTCGGCAGATTTGCGAGACCGATGATACTGATTGCCAGCCCGACTACGGTTGCCGACAAAGAGGATACCAGCTTATCCACAAGCGAGAACAGAGTTCCCATGATACCCGGAATATATTTACCTGAACGATATGTCTCATAATCGGAACAGTCTGCCACCATCGGAATCGGCATATCGGCAGTTGCATAATATGCGCCGTAGCCAATACCAAAGCAGAGGATAAATAGAACCGTATACAGATTGATGCTCACTTTTCCGCCTGTCATAATAGACAGAATAAATGCAGAATCCGGTTTCCACAAAAGCAATAGTGCAAGTACTCCGATATAACAGATGAATGCCACGGATACAAAACGCACCAGAGATGCTTTCTGTCCCTTCTTCTGTGATGTGCGTACTGTCAACAGGAAAAACGGAACCGAGAACACATACCCCACGATCATCATTGGCAGATAAAGACCGTCATAGTTACCCATCATACAGCCATAAAGCATACACAAAACAGTCGTGTTGGTGGCGATAGAAAGTGCCAGTTTGCAGCCTGCGCCTGCAATCATCAGACGCTGCATCGGATTGTTGTTTTTGATAATTTCGATATATTCGGAGATTTTGACCTTCTCCTGTTTTTCTCCGCCGACACCAAAGTACTTCGGCTGATCCTTCTCCCAGATACCGATAACCGCCAAAATCGTCAGGACAATCGATACCACGATGCCAATCGGTGTCAGCACACGATAAAACGCCGCGCTGGAATAATCCGCCACATTTGCCCTTAAAATTGGCGCTAAAAACTGCATCGCTCCCATACCAAGCAGACTTCCCACTGTATTAAAAATCGTAAATAACGGACGCTGGTTCGGGTCGTTGGTCAATACAGTTTGTCCACTTCTTGTACAGGATGTCTGGAATGTGTAACCGATTACCCAGACAAAATACAGGAAAATGAAAAGCACATATCTCAGCCACATCATCGTATCCGGAATAAATGGAGTGGCAATATACAACAAAAGGATACTGACCGCCATAATCAGATTGCCAAGAATCATAAACGGACGGAATTTGCCGAACTTTCCATTGGTGCGGTCTATCAAAGCACCGATGATCGGGTCTGTGATGGCATCGCACAGACGCATGCCTGTAACCATGATGGATGCGAACATCACCCCAAGGCTCAGTACATTGGAACCAAATGTCGCAATGTAGGAGAGCACCAGAACATAGTATACGTTCGTAGCACCGTTGTTCAGCGGGAACAATACCAGTTGATACATTTTAGCTCTGTTCATGCCTGACGGAGCTGTCTGTGTTTCTTTGCTCATTGAAATCACCTCGTTTTTTATATTGAAATACCTCGCCAAGTGTTCACTCTATACCCAGTTGGCACTGTTGGAGCTCTTCTTCTCCAGCTTGTAGCTTTTCGGATTTGCAAGTTTCCTGAAATGTGCCGTATCCTTCACTTCACCTGCCACCGCTTCAATCTGATTTTCTGTCTCCAGTTTCACGTCAAAAGTAAATACCTTTTCTCCGCGTTTCGTTCCCAGTCTCTTTCCATTCTGGTACAATGTCACCTCCGGCTGATTGGAGTATACTTTAATCGTAGTCTTCTCCACGCCACGTTCTTCGAAACGTTTGCTGCAGATATGGATCATCGGCTTGTCTGTCCAATACGCCTGATACAGATAAAAGCTGTCCTTCTTAATCTTTCGGTCAAAGGTGACCAGTCCTTTGTGGTTCATGCCCGGCTCGCCGCCCTGATCTCTGGCGTCCGCTGCAAAATCGAACATATTCCAGACATGGGTCGCCCACATAAACGGGTGTCTCTCAAAACATTTCAGCATATATTCGTGATATACAGCCTGATACTCTTCCGTATGATCCCCCCGTCTCGGATGTTCACTGTGGAGATTCGGCATACCTTCCGCACCGTATTCGGAATATCCGATACATCTCTTCGGATAACGCAGATGGAACAATTTGAGGAACACGTCATTCAAGAAAAATCCCGGCACATACCATCCAAGGTACAGGTTGTAGCTTACTATATCCGTGATATGCACGACCTTGCTGAAAGGATTACACATTGCATAGCAGGCCAGTGTCGTCACGCGGGTCGGATCCATCTTGTGGCACAAATCGTTGAGCACATGATGATTGTCCAGCATATCTTTGGTATCCTTCGTGGAGATGGTAATCTCGTTGGACACCCCCCAGGTCACGATACACGGATGATTATAGTTCTGTATAATCAATTCTTTCATCTGTTCAATCGTGTTCTCCCGGCCATTCGGCATATGCTCTGAAATATAAGGGATCTCGGCCCACACGACCATACCGTACTCGTCACACAAATCATAGAAATACTGATCATGCTGGTAATGAGCCAGACGAACCGTATTACATCCCATCTCGCGGATCATCTGCATGTCATTGTCATGATGCTCTTTGGAAATCGCGTTGCCGATTGCCTTAAAATCCTGATGTCTGGAAACCCCGTGCAGCGGGAATGGTTTTCCGTTGAGGAAGAATCCTTTCTGCGGATCCACATAGAAACTGCGCACGCCGAATCGCGTGGAAATACTGTCCGTCACTGTTTCACCGTCTAACAGTTCTGCCGTCATCGTGTACAAATACGGGTCTTCCACACCATGCCACAGATGTACATTTTCAATTGTCAACGTTGTTTTCAAATCGCCGGATACTGCCTGTACAACCTCTCTGCCCTCCATATCCGTCACGGTAAATCTAGCCTTCACACCATCTGCTTTGCTGTAAGCCGCCACCTCGACGATACCCTTCGTTCCGTCCGGTTTCGGTGTCACCTTAATCCCCGGTGTCCCATAATATTCCAGTTCAAAATGCTTTTTGTTCACAACCATCAGATTCACATCACGATAGATACCGCCGTAAAAAGTAAAATCTGCCTTCTGAGGATATATCCGGTCATTCACACTGTTGTCTGCTACAACTTTTAAGGTATTTTTCTCCTGCAGATGCTCTGTGACATTTACACGGAACGTAGAGTATCCGCCTTCATGTGATGCCACTTTTTCATCATTTACATAAACTTCGGAGGAAGAGTTCACGCCCTGAAATTCGAGATATACTTCTTCCGCTTCCTTGTCAAACTCCGGCATATCAAATGTCTTTTCATAAACACCTTTTCCACGATAATAGTCATTGCCGCCGTCCTGTCCGTCCAAAGCATTCCAGGTATGTGGAATATCAAGCTTTACAGTATCCTTGTCTGCAAGTGTAAAGCTCCAGTCCTTGTTCATTAAGATCCTCTTTCTCATATTCCCTCCTTTATAAATCCGTCGATTCAAGTAATATTGCACAATCTTTTTCGTTCTTAGCTTTGCCTTTTGTATAGAATGATACATGAGTTCATCATTTCCCGCAAGCATTTTTCCCTAAGTGGTTCACAAATTGGCTCAAGTGGTGTAAAAAAAGAACACCCGGCATTTTCAAATGTGCCTTGTGTTCTTTTTCCTATGAGTCTCTGAGCGGAATCAGTATTTTCAACGAAAACCAATCATCCTCCGTGCTGATGGTTACAAATCCGTCATACTTTTTCACCGTTCTGCGGATACTTTTCAATCCATATCCGTGGTAATCTTTATCCTTCTTTGTTGTTACCGGCAAATCATCCTCAAACCGGAGCGTGTCAGCAATCGGATTGACGATATGTATGAGCAAAAAATTCTGCTGACGATACACCATCACGTCAATCTGGCGTTTTTCCTGCTCTGCAAGCTTTTCCACGCTCTCAACCGCATTGTCGATTGCATTTCCGAAAATCGTGTACAAATCAACCGGGTCGAAAAAAGTCAACAAAGTACCGTCCGCCACACAGTTAATCGAGATATTACGTTTGACACATTGCAGACTTTTCTCTGTCAAAAGGGTATCAAGCACCTCGTTGCCTGTCTTGACAATAGCCGAATAAATCTGAATGGAATCCTCTATTTCTTTAAGATATTCCTCCCGTTCTTCCTCGCTCACTATATCACGGAGTGCAGCAATCTGATGTTTGAGGTCATGGCATTTTTGGTTAATCAAATCAATATTTTCTTTTGAGACGGCATACTGTTTTTCCTGCTGCCGGTGCAGCATATTCAGCACCCGCAGTTCTGCACTCATCGCACTCTTTTTAAACAAAGCATTTTGCATATACAGAATTGTCAGACAGTAAACTTGAGCGAATATGGTTACAAGCCGTTCAAATGTAAATGTAGGGGTATTTCTATTTACAAGCAATATTTCCAACAACATTTCAAACAGCAAAAGCAGGACAATGGCAGAGCCCAGCTGTCTTGGTCCAATCCGGTATTCTCCCTGTTCCGGCATCCAGCGGGCAATCGTAAGTCCTGCTGCAATAACCCCCGCAGCAAAAAACATAAGCATTACCTGTCTCTTATACACATCTCCGAGCCCACGAGACCGTACTAGATCTC
>CALZPS010000093.1 GCA_945827765.1 uncultured Lachnospiraceae bacterium
CACAAGGAGTATCGTCGGCAGCGTCAGATGTGTATAAGAGACAGGTATGGAAAGTATCGGAGATGTAGATTGCGCAAAAGACCGCAAAGTAATCAGGAAACTTCTGAAAATGTTTATGGGGAAACCGGCTCCGGAAGAGGCAGAACTGTTTGGCAGGCTGGAATTTTCCGATGATGTTTTGGAGGATGACAAACAGCAGGTGGCAGTATATTTAAATGAGGCTGAGTTGAAGGCAAACCATGCAGCAAATAAGGCATTGGTCATGCTGGGGCTGAAACAGGAATATATCAAAGAAAGCGCATGGTATGAGGGAAGTGCCGTAAGGTACGGAAAACATGTGAGATGGCATCTGGTCTGGTACAGAGCATACAAATACCTGCTTTATCTGCGGCAGATGTATTGGAAACGGTAGTGAGAAAGAGGAAGATAAATGACAAAGAAAGAACAATGGAAACAATATATATTTGTGATTAAACAATTAACATCCAGAGAAATCAAAAGAAAATATGCGAGGTCCTACCTGGGAATCGTGTGGAGCGTGCTGAACCCGCTTTTGTCGATGGCGGTCATTTCATTGATATTTTCTCAGCTTTTTAAGCGGTCAATTGATAATTTTCCGATTTATTATTTGTGTGGATATATTTTATGGCAAATGTTTACCGGGGCTACCAATGCAGCGATGACAACACTTGTAGATAACAAGACACTTTTAATAAAGGTCAAATTGCCGATGGAGATTTTTGTGTTGGCGAGGGTATATACCGCGCTGGTAAATCTGGGATATTCTCTGGTGGCATTTGCTGTCATGCTGGTTGTTTTTGGAGTCAGACCAAGCTGGGCAATGCTGTTTGCACCGGTAATTGTATTGTTTTTGCTGTTGTTTTCGCTGGGAATGGGATATATTCTAGCGACTGCCTATGTGTTTTTTGGAGATGTGAAACATCTGTACTCGGTATTTCTTACATTGTGGATGTATTGTTCTGCCATATTTTACCCGATAGACTCGTTGCATGGAGTTATTCGGATGGTGATTGAAATGAATCCGATTTTTAATTATATTGATGGTCTGCGTCAACTTATATTATACGGCAGTATTCCGCCTGCGTTGGAGATTGTAAGGATGATGTTGTGGGGGATCATAATGTATCTGTTTGGATATTATGTATTCAGAAAGAATAAGAACAAAGTAATGCAGAAAATATGATGGAGGATACTATGCGTAAATTTAGAAATCTAAGAACAGTTGTATTCCTTGCCATCTTTTCTGCGGTGATATTCTTTGGCAGAATGGATGCGAGGGCGGAAGGCGAACGGGTACATTTCGGGTCGGAATGGTATCAGTGGAAACTGAATGAAATATGGAATATCGGAGTTTATGCGGAGTCCGAAAGCAATCTGCAATCTGCAGATATGTATATACTGTATGATGCAGAAATGTTGGAATACTATTCCGGCGGAGAACTGGTGGAACCCGGCAAAGTACATGTGTATGCATCGGAAGTCGGACAGAATACATTTATGCAGATGTTGCAGTTTATTCCAAGAATTGCCGGAAACACACTAGTCACGATTGAGCAGACACCGATCGTAAATGGAAACGGTGAGACGATTAATACCGAGTCCGTCAGCGTCGGTGTAAATATCCCGATGGCGGATGGCTGTGCGTTGAGCAATATCCTGGTAAATGGAGTACCCGTAGAAGGGTTTTTCGCAGAAAATACAGGGTATTTCATGGAAGTGGAGGCAGATATTGCACAGGCAGAGGTTACAGTTGAACCTGCCGATGTACGAGCAGAGATTTCCAGCACCAATTTGTCAGTCGGCATCAATGAAATTAAAATTACAACAACAAATCAGGCAGGCGCACGGGCGCGATATGTGTTATATGTGAACCGTTTAGAGTCAGCGTCTGATGACGAAGAGCGACAGCCAAGTTCATCCGTGGTGACGGCGACTGAAGAAACAGTAGATGAAGTATCTTTTGAGACGATCCTGATATGTGTGCTCGTTGTTCTGGTATTTGATCTGGTGTTGGTGATTGCTCTATGTATCAGACGATGGGTAATCAGGAGAAAGAAGAGGCTGCGCAGGGAACGAATACAGGCGGCACGCAGGAAACAGGCACGAGAAATATCTGCGGGAGAGCAGGAGAAAGTGCAGGAGGAATTTGATGAAAAAAATATTGATGAGAAACCACTGGAGATTGCTGTCCGTAATGTAACGATGGAATTTAAGAGGGAAAAGGATGAGGCGACAAGCATTAAAGAACTTATGATTCGGACTATAAAAAAACAGCGTTCTTATGAGAAGTTCAGAGCATTGGATAATGTCAGTTTTGATATCCGGCAAGGTGAAGTGGTTGGTATCATTGGGACAAATGGTTCCGGGAAAAGCACAATTTTGAAAATAATATCCGGGGCATTGGCACCGACCGAAGGTTATGTGGATGTGGATAGGAAAAAGATACAGCTCTTGACACTCGGTACCGGATTTGACTTTGAATTAACAGGAAGAGAAAATGTGTACCTAAACGGAGCTATCATCGGGTACACAAAGGAGTATATTGATGAGAAATACGAGGACATCGTAAAATTTGCCGAGTTGGAAGGATTTATGGAGGAGAAGGTCAGGAATTATTCTTCCGGTATGGTTTCCCGGTTGGGATTTGCGATTGCTACGGTAAGAGATACTCCGGAAATTTTGATTCTGGATGAAGTGCTGAGCGTGGGGGATATGTTCTTTAGGAAAAAGAGCGAGGCGCGAATCAAAGAAATGATGCATGGCGGCTCTACAGTGCTGATTGTATCACATTCGACTTCTGTTATCCGTAATAACTGTACGAAAGCAATCTGGATTGAAAAGGGTGTGATGAGGGCAATCGGAGATCCCAAAGAAGTATGCGCAGCTTATGAGAAGATGAATGAGGCAGGATGAAACCTACAGATTCTATGAGAAGATGAATGAGATTGGATGAGGAACATGCAGTTTTTGGATGTATTTTACAATTTATTCGTGAACCGGGTTCCGGGAATCCGGGAACGCTATAAGAAGAGCCGCAGCCGCGCAAAGGGGTTAGGCCGGGCATTGGTCTGGATGTATCTGTTGTGGCTGAATGTTCGGTATTATGTTTTTCGGGATAAAGAACTGGAACATGTAGAGAAATATCCTTATTATGAAGAAAAATTTCTGTACAGTAAAGACAGTGAATCTTCTATATCCTGCAAAACAACGCCGAAAACTTATGCGGATGAGTTGGCACAATTCGATGTGATTTCATTTGACGTTTTTGATACGTTGGTGCTGCGTCCGTTCTCAAGTCCGGCGGACTTGTTCTTTCTCCTGGGGGACAAGCTGAATTATCCGGATTTTCAGCGAATCCGGCAGGAAATGGAGTGGAAGGCAAGAGAAAGAAAGTACAAAAAGGCCAACCATTATGAAGTGACGCTGGAGGAAATCTATTCTCTCCTATCGGAAGAAACAGGGATTGAGAAAAAGAGTGCCATGCAATCGGAAATAGAAACGGAATACACATTATGTTTTGCTAATCCGTTCATGTACCGGGTGACAGAGGAACTCCGGAAACGTGGAAAAAGGATGATTGTGACGTCTGATATGTATCTGAGTACGGAACAAATCCGCACATTGCTGGAACGGTGTGGATATCCGCTATTTGACGCATATTACGTCTCCTGTGATATCGGGAAATCCAAAAGCAAGGGAAACCTATATGACCATGTAAAGGAAAAAGAAGGACGACAAAACACGTTTGCACATGTGGGGGATAACTACATTGCAGATGTAGAACAATCGAAGAAACACCATTTTGCCCCATTCCATTACGTGAATGTCAATGCGGTGGGAGAACCATACCGCCCGTATGATATGTCCGTGATTACCGGAAGTATTTACCGGGGCCTGGTGAATGCACATATTCATAACGGATTATCCTGTTACTCCCGAGAATATGAATATGGCTATATCTACGGTGGGTTGTTTGTCACAGGATATTGTCAGTTTATTCATGATTATGTCATGGCGAATAAAATTGATAAAATTCTGTTTCTGGCGAGGGATGGAGATATTTTGTCAAAAGCATATAACATGCTGTATCCAGAATCACAAGGACAGACAGAATATGTATACTGGTCCAGACTGGCGGCGACAAAGATGGCGGCATCCTATTACAAATACGATTATTTCCGCAGGTTTTTATATCACAAGGTGAATCAGAATTATACCATCAGACAGATACTTACTGCGATGGAACTGGAAGATATGATTCCAAATCTATGCAAAGCGTGCGGTCTGGCGGACACCGTCATTCTAACAGATAAAAACGTAGATAAGATAAAAGAATATCTGATGAGTTCATGGAATCAGGTGCTTGCACATTACGAGGAACAGCTTGTGGCAGGAAAACAGTATTACGGCAGTGTATTGAAGGAATGTAAAAAAGCGGTTGCCGTCGATATCGGCTGGGCAGGCAGCGGAGCGATTACGCTGGATTATATTGTAAATCAGATATGGAAACTGGACTGTCAAATTGTCGGTATCATAGCGGGAACCAATACCTGCCATAATGCCGAGCCGGATGCGAGCGAGACATTTTTACAGATCGGAAAACTGGTGAGCTACCTATACTCACAGAGGGAAAACCGGGATATCTGGAAACTGCATGACGCCGGGAAGGGGCATAATTTGCTCTGGGAATTGCTGCTCGATGCACCTACCGGAAGTTTTAAAGGGTTTTATCTGGATGAGAAGGGAGAATGTGAGTGCAGATTTAAGGATGTAACGGTGGATGTGGAGAAAGTGAAAGAGATACAGCGGGGTATACTGAACTTTGTGGAATTGTACCGGGGTGTGAGTGAAAAAACAGGAAATCTTGCGAAGATAAGTGGAAGAGATGCTTACGCAGCGATGGTGAATGTTGAGACGGAAAGTAACCGCGTGTTTGCGAAAGGACTGGCAGTGATGCTGGATGATGCGAATGTGGGATGAGATTAGAATAGCACAAGAGAAGGAGAACGAAAATGGTTATAGCAGGAATTGTAGCCGGTGGTGTAGGCTCAAGGATGGGAAACAGTACAGTACCCAAACAGTTTTTGGAGATAGGGAGAAAACCAATTATAATTCATACAATAGAAAAATTTTTGGTGAGTCCTGAGATTGATTATGTTGTAGTAGGTGTGCATGCGGACTGGCATGATTACATGGATGATTTGGTCAAAAAACACATAGAGGATACGGGGCGGATTGCTGTTACGGAGGGGGATAACAGCAGGAATGGAACCATTAAGAAAATAATAGAAAAAGCAGATGATATGTGGGGAATTGATGATGAAACTATTATTGTGACACATGATGCGGTACGTCCGTTTATCAGCCTGAGAATTATAGAAGAAAATGTAAAAGCCGCAGAAAAATATGGCGTGTGCGATACGGTTATTGCAGCAACAGATACGATTGTACAATCCTCAAATCAGAAATATATCACAGAAATTCCGATGCGAAATGAAATGTATCAGGGGCAGACACCACAATCATTTAAATACGGACTTTTTAAAGAAGTATATAGCAGTATGACAGAAGAAGAATTAAGTATTGTTACGGATGCATGTAAAATGTGCTTCTTGAGAAATCACCCGGTATATTTGGTGGAAGGAAGTGTTTCTAACTTTAAAATCACATATCCGTTTGATTTGAAGATGGCCAGAATTATGGTGGAGGAAAAATAAATGATAAACGCACAGTACAAATTAACATCTCCTCGTGTTATAGAAACATTTTATTCAAATATAAAGATTGATAAGAATAATGTGCTTGTAAAACCAGAAAAATTGTCTGTCTGCAAGGCAGATCTGAGATATTTTTTTGGCATGCGTGATGCAAAAATTTTAAAGCAGAAATTACCTCTGGCATTGATACATGAAGCAGTAGGAACCGTTTTATATGATCCGAAAGGTAAGCTAAAAAAAGGAGATAAAGTTGTTATGCTCCCTAATATTCCGGGGAAAGATGAAAGAACCGACGAGAATTATCGCTTGGATTCGGTGTTCCGTTCCAGTAAAGCCGATGGATTTATGCAGGAAATCATGAGTCTGCCGGAAAGTCAAATTGTAAAATATAACAATATACCAACAGAAGTAGCGGCATTTACCGAGTTTATCAGTGTAGGAGTACATACTGTCACAACATATTTGAAGAAAAAGAAAAATCCGCCGAGACGTATTGGTGTATGGGGGGACGGTGGCCTGGGATATATTGTTGCCGCATTACTAAAACATTATTTGCCGGAGGTGCAAATCACAATAATCGGTGTGCAGAAATCCAAATTAGAATTATTTCAGTTTGCCGACGAGATTCTTACGATTGATGAAATTGCGCCGGGAAAAATCTGGTTTGATGATGTATTTGAGTGTGTTGGAGGACAACCATCAGAAGATGCCATAGAACAGATGATAGACGTTATAAATCCAGAAGGCATTATTATGC
>CALZPS010000094.1 GCA_945827765.1 uncultured Lachnospiraceae bacterium
GAGATCTAGTACGGTCTCGTGGGCTCGGAGATGTGTATAAGAGACAGATACATCGGAGTCAACATCTCAGTTGAGTAATCCACGCTCGACGAGTCGCCTTTCTGAAGCTGATAGTACAGCATGATACGGCTGCCTTTCTGCCCTTTATACTCAATCAATGTCTTGTCCCACAATTGCTGTTCAATCAACCATTCCTTCTCATAGGAAAGGAAGAACGGAAAATAAATCTGTTTTCCGCACAAATCCTGCAGAAATTTCTTCAGTGTCTTGCGGATGGAAGAGCTGTATTCTCTTTCAGCATAATATTTCAGCACTGCAATCTTACAGATATCAATGGTTTCTTCCCCTTTTTCGTATTCCTTGCATATGATATCAATCACACTCTTGGCAATCTTACGGTTTTCTGTCACATATGCTCTGGACATATACGCAAGGTATGCCTGCTGAAGCCTGAAATATGCGCCTTCTGCATAGTAGTCCTCAAAGACACCGACTTCCCCGAACACTTCCTCCGCGAACAACATCTGCGTCAGAATCCGTTCTGCGAGTTTGTGGGTGTGCACCTCATATTCCCGCGCTTCCCGCCAGAGTTTTTTCATATCTACTGTCGCACCACAATAATATTTTGCCAGATATGTCAGAATAACACGGTCATATTGTCCTTTTTTGAACAACTCAAAACATACATAAGTCAGGAAGTCATCATTCTCATAATTATTTTCGCGGATATTGCGGCTGCAAAGAGCAAGGATTTCATTGTCCACAAAATGCTCCATGCCAACCTCTCTTACCAACTCCAGCGTAAGCTCTTCATTTTCCTCCTGACGGCTCAGCTTGAGACTGTTGATATATTTTTTACACAAATCCATGTACCGCAGCTCATAGAAGAGTCTTCGGCTCTCATACGGAACTGTATCCGTATAATGCCGTCCATCCTTGCCTTCCCATACCAGCCGGTCTGTCTTGGAATACAAAAACACCTGTGCCCCGTTCTCCGTATATGCCGCTTTCTGTGTAATCTCCCCATCCTCGGAAATGACATGAATATATTTCATTTTCGGCACTTTCGTTGTAATCTCGTAGGCATGACATACATCATACAACGCTTTGATACGCTCCGGATTCATCGCACGCTCTACCACAAATCGTTTATAAATGATACGCAGATGCTCATTTATGTGACGGCGGTCCAGTTGATTCCATGCAAATGCCTCCATCTCATCACGGTAATGCGCATAAATCTCACTGGAATCATCTTCATACGTGATCAGATTTGCATACAAGAATGCTTTTTTCAGATAATCCAATGAATTACCATGCATAAAATACAGGTAAACCGAACGAGGGAGCGGTTTCTTGAAACGTTTCTCATTCAGCGTTCCCATATAATATTCATACAACTGGGCAATCTTTAACTCCGATTCCACTGCTTTCTCAAACCAGCCAAAATACTGACTGTCCATGCAGCCGCCCTTAATCAGCAATGTACAAATTGACGTGAGAATCATCGATTCCGGATACATCTTATAGCACAACACCAACGTCTGGTACAAATGCCTGTCAAAATCTTTGAGCTGGCTCGCCAGATTGGCGGTATACAATGCCAGTTCCTTGGTCATCAATTTATATTTGGCGGCAAATAAAAGCACTCGCACTTCAAACATACCCAGTTTCTTCAGGGAAGAACTCTTCTCCCGGAAACACCGGAATGCCTCCATATAAAAAATCACACTGCCTGTCTTTTCTTCGTAAAATAATTTTTCCAGTACCCGGAGGCGCTCACTTAGTATCTTATACTCCGCATCCACATTTACCAGCATACAGAGAATCATCCAGCTCTCCGGATGTTTCATATAGGAACGTGACAGTTCCTCCGCCACTCTGCGCTGTCCGATAGAATCATTACTTAATAGTGTGGTCAGATACAGATAATAGGAGCTTAACTCCACGTCTTTTCCGATTGCAAAGCGGTTATAATTATAAGATTCCAGCAGCCACTTCGCCTCTTCCATCCGCTTTCCGATCAGGCAGATATGGGCATGTACCAACAGGTACAGTTCGTTTTTCTCGTGTCTCTCCCGCAGTTTGGAAATCTTTTTCAGTGTTTCATCGGTCCATGTGTTAAGATCTACCCTTCCGGCCTCATAGTCCAGATAGGATTTCAAAATCGATGCAAATTCCAGACTTGTCTCCCGTTTCTCTTCATCATATTGTGCATCCTTTTCCACAATGACCTCGTACTTCAGTACCTCATAAGGGGTTTCCAGAATAATCTGTCCGTAATTCCTGCCCCGATGCAGATGCTCCTGTGTGATAAAATACTCCAGTCTGCACGAATTGCCGATAAACTCATCCGAAATCAGGCGTGAACGGTCAAGCTGCAGAAAATCTCCCTCTGCCCGCACATTGATGGAGAGATATCCCCAAGTATTTTTCTTGATGGTCAAAATCTCCTTTCGAGTCTCCGTCAGGGAAGAAAATGCCCTGCTTTCCTCGTCCAACGTCAGGAAAATCTTCTCCTTCTGTTTACAGCCCACCAGGAACTCTTCCATCGCCTGCTGGTCAAGCTCCCATTTACGCATATTATCGTAAAGCGCCTGAATCCGCTTATCTTCATATTTCAAAATCGTGTAAAAATCTCTGGAACGAAACAGTTTTTCTGCCTCCATGCTATCGCGGAAGGTCAGCTTTTTAAAATCCTCCAGACTCTGTATCTTGCCATAGCGGGTCATCACATAAGGTTTCTCAATGATTGCCGTAAATGAAATATCATACTCCCCGCCATTGCATACGATGGTAAATTTGCCGTGCTCTACGTGCCCCGGCACCAGGCCGGCTCCATCATATGTATAAGAAATATTCACCGGATTGCCATCAAACCCCTGTTCATCACAATGTACACGAAATGAAGAGGAATATACCAATCCGCGGATAGTCCCCTCACCTTCATTCTGCAGCGAAAAGCTGCCCTGATATTTTTCTCCCTCACCGACACGCATGATGATGTGCGTCTCCGGAAAAATAATCTCCGGCTGGGGGATATGAAAATCACCATTTGCAAAACGCTTAATCTTGTTTTTCAAATCTGTCACCTACTTAAAGCATAGTTTCTTAGATTATAACACTAATCTGCCCCGTCTTGCAATGGGGGAAGTCAAGAAAATATTCTTGTATTGTATGCATGTATACAATTTGAAATTATGTTTCATCTCTCATACGAAAACCTCATCAGCAATCGCACCTTTTCACCCTTTCCACCAGAAGTCAAAAAAATAACTGTACGCCCCAAGAACGAAACAGTTACATGCCCAATCATAATAAGTCTCTTGTAAATTTCTAATACAAATCTCACTTTATCCAATTACATTAAACCTTAAATCTGACAGAACGTAACAAAATATCCATTCAGAATGTCGTTCTCATCTGTGAATGACTTTTTGCCTCTGAACAATCCTCTATAAAGCAGTCCGTTCGTATTAAAAAAGCGTTTCAGCGGCAGTCCTCTCTTTTTGTACCACGCTTTCAATTCCTCCGCTGCCGGATTCAGCACCTTGATATCATGATCCTCATACTCAAATTCATGCGTTTCCAGCCACTTCTCCCCTTTCTAACAGGTTGTACATCTTGAATAATATGAGCCAAGGGACAAATGGACATAAAATACATGCTTGCATGTATTCTTATGTCTATGGGTCCCGCAAAACATGAGCAAGTAGCCATTTTTCGCAGAAAAATGGCTACTTGCTCATGTTTTTGTCGATTTTGGGAGTGCGAAACACGAAGAAATCGACGTCAGGCTCATTTGTCGGGCAACTCATAATATAAATATAGCATCTATCTTCCCATCTTCTTCTGGCATTTCACACAATACACACTCGAGCGTCCTCCAATCACGGTGCGCGCCAGGATTGTGCCGCAGCACGGACATGGTTTCCCACTCTGTCCATACACATTTAAATAGGGCGTGTTGCGGTAATCCTTTCCCTTCCCCTTCAGATAATCCTCCGGAGAAATCGCATTTGTCTCGATATAATACTCCATCGTCTTCGGAATCTGATCCGCCAGACGTCTCCACTGTGCAGATGTCAGCGTATTTGCCGCCTTTCCAGGATAAATTTTGCAGGCAAACAATATTTCATCTGAATAAATATTGCCAATCCCGGCAATCACAGACTGTTCCAACAGTCCTTCCTTAATCGATATTCTTCTGCTGCTGAGCCGCTCCTGCAAATATGCTGCTGTTACCCCTTCGTCAAACGGTTCCAATCCCAGCTTGTCCATGCCTGTCACCGCATACTCAGTACTATCCGCGATCAGCCAGAGTCTTCCGAATCTTCTCTGGTCACTGTAACGCAGTACCTGTCCGTTGTCCAGTACAAAAACAACATGTGTATGTTTCTCTGCCGGGTACTCTGCATCCGACAACAAGAGACACCCTGTCATCCGAAAATGCACGACAATGTGCTCTCCGGTTCCCAAAATCATCTGTAAAAACTTTCCGCGCCGCCCCATTCCCACAATGGTTTTTCCGCAAACCTCTTTTGAAAAGCTCTCCGGATCAGGGAACGCAATTACCTGTGGATTCACAAGCTGTACTTCTCGAATCTGCCTCCCGGCGAGCTGTGGCTCTAACACCCGTTTGACAGTCTCGACTTCTGGTAACTCCGGCAAATCATTTCACCTCGTACTTTCTGAAGAATGCAATCTCATCCTGATTGCACTGCTTTGCCTCTTCCAGATTCATATTGACATGGAACACATGCGCCATGTAATTTTGTCCCTCTTCCCCATACTTTTTCCATTCACAGGGAACACCTTTTTCTTTCAGGAACTTATACATCGGCTCTGCATTTTCTTTCAGAAAATCATACTCGGCAGTCATAATATATGCCGGTGGAAATGCCGAGGTGATGTTTCCCAGCACGTCAATCTGTTCCATCAGTTTCTGCGGACGTGCTTTTCCCAGATAATCATTCATCAAATCATTGCTATTCATGCCTGATGTATGATCTTGTTTTTCCGGAGAATCACCAATCGTATACATTCCGCAGTTCAATGCCACCGCCCGGATTTTTACATCCGACGGCACCGTAAAATCAAATTTTGCCGCAAATTCCGGATTGGAATAGATCGCAGCATAATGGCTGTTAAGCTGTGCTCCCGCCGAATCGCCGACCACAAACACATTGTTGATATCCATATGAAATTTCTCCGCATTGGCTGACATCCATGCAAACACCTGATTGATTTCCGCCAATTGTGTCGGGAATTTCACCTTCGGAGCCAGATGATAGTTGAAGTTCACCACTGTATAGCCCTGCGAAGCCAGATACATCCCATAATGGTAATACACTTCTTTTGTCCCGTAAACATAACCTCCGCCATGGATGCTGACGATGACCGGCAGTTTGCCTTTTACATCCTTCGGATAATATACGTCAAGAAGGTTATATTTTCCTCCGTCCGCATAAGCAATATTTTTCAGTGCAGTGACATCCTCCGGTGCCACCAGTTTTGCATCTCTCTTTTTGTCTCCTAATCCGACTAACAGCCGAAACATAGTTCCTGTAAGTGACATAACGATACTCCCTTCTATTCTTCTGAATTATTAATAGATTCTTTTTCTTTCTTTTTCTCCAGTTTCTTCTGCAGCCTGTGTTTTCTAACCTGCTGTCTGTGCTTTACGCTCTGAGGATTGAACTTTGTTGTCACAATAAAATAAATCAGTGTGATCAACATTATGAGTGCCAAAGCCCCCAAACCAATGATGATATAACGGTAATTTTTATCCAAAAAGGTCTTTTCAGTATTCTCTTCCTTCTCTGGTTCTTCCTCTGCAATTTCTATGTCCGGTTCCTTATATCTTTGAAGTGTACCATCGAGATTATCATACCGATAAAGCACGATTTTTCCATCACTGTCCATCACCCGGATGACACTGTATTCTTCGTCCAGTTTCCATGCATCAATCTGCTTATCCCAAAATGACAAAGATATTATCTCACATTCTTCAAACTCTTTCGTGTCGTCTAACGGCAACGGAATGATGTATCTCCCTGTAAAAAAATCTATCCGCACATAATGATAAAATTCTTGTGTTTTCTGGTCATAGATATAGAATGCGGTTCCCGTCTCATCATTTTGCAGACTAACCAGATACAATTCACCTTTTTCATGTTTCAAGGCTTCATACTGTCTTTCGCCATATGTCACCTTCTCCCTTACAAATCCGGCAGGAATCTGCTCGTCCGGGAAAGATTCGTTAATCGTATGGGTTTTACCATCCACTTGGATTTTCTCTTTTTCTCCGCACAGAATAGTAATTTGATACACGGTTATCGAACCATTCTCTGCCGTGACAACCACCTTTGCCTCGTTTTCGCCAAGTTTCAGATCCTTTCCGCCTGACACGGACACGGCAGCCTTATTGCTTTGCGCTGCAGCGGCAATCGTTACTTCTGTCGTAT
>CALZPS010000095.1 GCA_945827765.1 uncultured Lachnospiraceae bacterium
AGATCTAGTACGGTCTCGTGGGCTCGGAGATGTGTATAAGAGACAGGGGCTGAAGAACTAGTATAGGAAAGAAAGGAAAACGCTATGAAAAATCTATTTAAATACATCGCCGCATATTGGAAATATGCCATTGTAATTCTGGCTTTGCTGGTGCTGCAGGCATACTGTGATCTGGCACTCCCGGCATATACGTCCAATATTGTCAATGTCGGTATTCAGCAGTCGGGTGTCGATGATGTGATACCGGCAGCGGTTTCCGTGGAAGAGATGGAGAAAATTTGTCTGCTGATGACGGAAGAACAGACAGAGGATGTTCTGTCTGTCTATGAAAAGGACAGTGAAACGTATAGAAAAGAGGCATATGTTCTGAAAGAAAGTATACAGGATGATGAGGAAGAGCTTGCCCGAATAGGTAAAATCATGAATCTGCCAATGATGCTGGTACAGAGTTTTAGTACCGGAAGTGAGATGACAGATCAGATCGTTGAGCAGCTGAAAGCAAATATCCCGGATGGGATTCTTGCGGAGGATGCGAATGCGTTTGATATTCTGAAATTGTTGCCTGCAAAAGAGCGCAGTCAGTTCGTGGAAGCCGTAAGTGAGCAGATGTCGGCATTGCCGGAGTCCATTGTGGAGCAGGCGGCGGTTTCCTATATCAGGAGTGCATATGAGAATTTGGGAATAGACATGGATCAGATGCAGCTTGACTATCTGTTCTCGGTCGGCGGACGTATGCTTTTGCTGGCATTGTTTGTGATGGTGCTGAGTATTTTCGTTGGGTTTATGGCGTCCCGCATGGGGGCAACATTAGGACGGGATTTGCGACGGAAGGTATTTAATAAGGTCATATCCTTTTCCAGTAATGAATTTGATAAATTCTCCACAGCATCTTTGATTACCAGAAATACGAATGATATTCAGCGTATTCAGGGTGTGACGGTTATGATTCTGCGAATCGTTCTCTATGCACCGATTTTGGCGATCGGTGGTCTGGTGAGAGTGTTCGAGACGAATACTTCCATGCTGTGGGTCATTGCTCTGGCAGTATTTCTGATTGGAATGATTCTTTTGTTGATGTCCGTGTTTGTCATGCCGAAGTTCAAAGTGATGCAGAAATTGGTGGACCGCTTGAACCTTGTCACCAGAGAGATATTGACCGGACTTCCGGTTATCCGTGCATTCAGTACCGAGCAGCATGAAGTAAAGCGGTTTGACGCAGCAAATATGGATCTTACAAAGACCAATCTGTTTGTCATTCATGTGATGGCATTTATGATGCCGGCGATGACGATTGTCATGAACGGTGTATCCGTCTTGATTATGTGGGTAGGTGCGGGCAGTATCACAAAGGGACAGATGCAGGTCGGCGATATGATGGCATTTATTCAGTATACGATGCAGATTATCATGGGATTTTTGATGCTTTGCATAATTTCTATTATGTTGCCGAGAGCGGCTGTGGCAGCTGACCGTATCAATGAAGTGCTGACGAGCGAAAACAGTATAGGAGACCCGGAGCATCCGAAAAAATTGCCGGAAACGTCGAGAGGTACGGTCGTATTCGACAATGTTTCCTTCCGATATCCGGGAGCCAGTGAAAATGTGTTGGAAGACATTTCCTTTGTGGCAAGACCGGGAGAAACAACGGCGATTATCGGAAGTACCGGCAGCGGAAAATCTACGGTGGTCAATCTGATTCCCAGATTTTACGATGTGACAGAAGGGCGGATTACCGTGGACGGTGTGGATGTGCGGGATCTCAAACAAAAAGAGCTGCGTGACAAATTAGGATATGTTCCGCAGAAAGGTGTTCTTTTCTCCGGAACCATCCGGTCCAACATTATGTTTGGCAATCCGAACGGAACAGAAACCGAGATGGAAGAGGCGGCGGAGATTGCACAGGCGACAGAGTTTATTGAGACAAAGCATAAACATTATGAAAGCCCGATTGCTCAGGGAGGTTCCAACGTGTCCGGCGGACAGAAACAGCGTCTGTCGATTGCCAGAGCAGTGGCGAAACATCCGGATATCTTTATATTTGATGACAGTTTTTCGGCTCTGGATTATAAGACCGATGTGGCGCTGCGGCGTGCACTAAAAGAGAAGACAGCGGATAGTACGGTGATTATCGTTGCACAGCGAATCAGTACGATTCTCCATGCAGAGCAGATTATCGTGCTTGATGAAGGAAAGATTGCCGGAATCGGCACCCATAAAGAACTGCTGCACTCCTGTGACGTGTATCGACAGATTGCAAGTTCACAGCTTTCGGAAAAGGAATTGGCAGCCGATTTGGAAGATGATACCGTGACCGGAAACAGTCAGCCGGGAAAGGAGGAGAACGCTCATGCCTGAAAACAAAAAGAAGAAAGCAAAGAAAAAAATGAGTGATATTATGCCGACCCGAGGCGAGAAAGCAAAGGATATGAAAGGCACAATCATAAAAATGTTCCGTTATATGGGAAAATATAAAGTGCTGTTAGCATTCATTTTCATTTTCGCCGTCTGCGGTACATTGTTCAGCATTGTCGGACCAAAGATTCTTGGTATGGCGACGACCGAGATATTTAACGGTCTGGTTAGTCAGGTTTCCGGTGGAGAAGGCATGAATTTTGTAAAAATCGGACAGATTTTACTATTCACCCTTGGGCTTTATGCAGTCAGTGGGTTGTGTACCGGTATTCAGAGCTATATGATGGGGGATGTCTCTCAGAAAATGACGTATCAGTTCCGTAAGGATATATCGGAAAAAATAAACCGGATGCCGATGAATTATTTTGATACCAAGACACATGGTGAAATCCTCTCTCGAGTGACAAATGATGTCGATACCGTAGGGGAAAGCCTGAGCCAATGCGCAACACAGGTAGTGACCTCTGTGACGACATTGATTGGTGTGGTTGTGATGATGCTTTCTATCAGCCCATGGATGACACTGATGGCACTGTTGATTTTGCCCGTTTCACTTCTGCTGGTGGGTGCAATCATGGGTCACTCACAGAAATATTTCCGCAGACAACAGGAATATCTGGGAAAAGTTAACGGACAGATAGAAGAGGTATATAGCGGGCACAATATTGTGAAGGTGTTCAACAAGGAAGAAGATGTATTGAAAACGTTTGAGGAAACAAATAATACTCTGTATGATTCTGCATGGCGTTCTCAGTTTTTGTCGGGATTGATGATGCCGCTGATGGGATTTGTAGGAAATCTCGGCTATGTAGGTGTTGCCATCCTTGGCGGATATCTGGCGATTCGCGGGAAAATTGCGGTCGGCGATATTCAATCGTTTATCCAGTATGTGCGTAATTTTACATCTCCGATTCAGCAGATGGCTCAGGTAATGAATATGCTGCAGTCTGCTACGGCTGCGGCAGAGCGTGTGTTTGAGTTCCTCGAGGAAGAAGAGGAAGACCAGACTGTAACGAATCCGGTGTCTGTTGAGAGCCTGAAAGGAAATGTTGAGTTCGACCATGTACATTTTGGATATAATAAAGATAAGATTATCATCAATGACTTCAGTGTAAAAGTGAAAGAAGGTCAGAAGATTGCCATTGTCGGTCCGACCGGTGCAGGCAAGACGACGATGATTAAACTTCTGATGCGCTTTTATGATGTCAATGAAGGAGCAATCCTCATTGATGGGCACAATGTTAAAGATTTTAACCGCAGTGAACTGCGTATGATGTTTGGCATGGTGCTGCAGGATACATGGCTCTTTCACGGCACGATCCGGGACAATATTCGTTATGGAAAACTGGATGCCACGGACGAAGAAGTCATCGAAGCAGCAAAGGCGGCAAGAGTACACCGGTTCGTGCAGACATTGCCCGGAGGATATGATATGGAACTGAATGAGGAGGCGAGCAATGTATCACAAGGGCAGAAACAGCTTTTGACGATTGCCAGAGCCATCCTTGCTGACCCGAAGATATTGATACTCGATGAGGCGACCAGCTCTGTTGATACCAGAACCGAGATACAGATACAAAAAGCGATGGATACCCTGATGAAAGGACGAACCAGTTTCGTCATCGCTCACCGCCTGTCCACGATACGCGACGCGGACATAATACTTGTTATGAAAGACGGAGATATCGTAGAACAAGGAAACCACGAAGAACTCCTTGCCCAAAACGGATTCTATGCCGAGTTGTATAACAGTCAGTTCGAAAAAGCCGCAGGCTGAGCATAACTCAAAAAAGAAAGGTTCACGGAATGCTTGCATTCCAGTGCACCTTTCTTTTTTGAGTTATATACGGCGACAGCCGGCAGCGATCGGACGAAAGACTTTAAACCCGCTTTCTTCCGTTATGATTTGTTACGGTGTTTGAAAACAAGATAAGTCTATCGTATCATGCAGAGGGTGTCAAGTTTTACGAATTATTATTATCATACTTCTCATCAACTCCCTCATATATATAAATAACGTCTTTTTTGCAGGTATATTTCCATGACTTTTATCCTCATTCTTCTTTTGGGCACACACATTTATTATACCTATCGCACTGGATTTGTTCAGCGAAAGCTCCCTCATGCGATTCGCCTGAGTCTGTCCGGTTTTTCATCATCCGGCAACGGAATTTCCGCGTTCTCCGCACTGGCTACCGCTCTTGCCGCCACAATCGGCACCGGCAATATCATCGGTGTGTCCACAGCGATTGCCATCGGTGGAGCAGGGGCGGTTTTCTGGTGTTGGCTGACCGGACTTTTGGGAATCGCTACCTGCTATGCCGAATGCTATCTGTCTGTAAAATATCGTGTGCAAAACAGCGACGGCAGTTTTCAGGGGGGACCGATGTATGTAATGGAACACAGGCTGCATCAAAAAGGGGCTGCGGTGTTATTTTCTCTGGCAGTCATTTTTGTGTCTCTCGGTATGGGCTGCGGTGTGCAGGCGCGGTCTGTCACGACAGCAATCACGGAACAGGCAGATTTGTTTTCACAAACGCAAATCGGACTAATGCTGGCAATGCTGACGGGCATTGTTATACTTGGCGGAGCAAAGCAGATTTCAAAAATCTGTACCTGGCTTGTGCCGTTTATGAGCTTGTTTTATTTTGGCGGATGTCTGCTTCTCATTTGGTTGAACCGGAGCGTATTGCTTGAGACGTTGTTTGTCATAGTGCGTAGTGCATTTACCTCTGAGTCGGTGATTGGAGGATGTGCGGGGACAGCTGTAACCACAGGAATGAGAATTGGAATCTCACGTGGGCTGTTCACCAATGAGGCAGGACTTGGTTCGATTCCGATGGCGGCCGCCTCCTCCGGGGAAAGCAAACCTTACAGACAGGCATTGGTCTCGATGACGGGACCGTTTTGGGACACCGTGGTGATGTGCGCAATTACCGGCATCGCACTGGTAAGCTGCGAGGTGAAACAAAATAATTTCTATGGAAATCTATCGGGAGACAGATGGTGCTTCCTTGCGTTTTCACAATTACCGTTTTTGGGGGACGAGATCCTATCTGTATCGCTGATACTCTTTGCGTTCGCCACCATTATCGGGTGGAATTACTACGGAAATTGTGCAGTTTGTTATCTGAGCGGACAAAAAGGGATACTGGTCTATCAAATACTATATATCGCTGCCGTCTATTTCGGAGCCACGGTTTCATCAGAATGGATATGGGGACTGTCGGACTATTTGAATATTGCGATGGCGATTCCGAATCTATGCTGCCTTTGGATGCTGCGGAAGGAAGTGGGGCATTAGAGATTTAAATTACGTATCTGGCAGTTCGCCCGTTATGATATCAGTGCTTTCCATATTCTGAGGGTTTGATCTTACAAATTTATGACGTTGGGGACTGGTATTTTGAAGAAAGATGCGGTAAAATCTTAGAAGATACCATGCTGCGCGAAAAGTACAAAAGTATCCGGCGGCGGGCGGCAGAAAAGTATGTGAATGCAAAATACAAGGAGCAAAATTATGAAGTGGAATAAATTTCGATTAAAGACTACGACAGAGGCAGAGGATATCGTCAGCAGTATGCTGGCGGATTTGGGAATCGAGGGAGTGCAGATTGAGGACAAGATTCCGCTGACCACTGCGGACAAGGAGCAGATGTTTGTGGACATCATGCCGGAGGCCGAGGCAGATGACGGTGTTGCGTATTTGAGCTTTTATCTGGATGTGGAGGAAGAGCCTGGAGAGATTCTGGCACAGATACAGACTGAGCTTGAAGATATGTCGGCATATGTAGATGTCGGTGAGTGCACGATAGAGGAGTCCCAGACGGAGGATGTGGACTGGGTCAACAACTGGAAACAGTATTTTCACCAGTTTTATGTAGATGATATCCTGATAATCCCTTCGTGGGAGAATGTGAAACCGGAGGATGAGGGCAAACTGGTGATTCATATCGATCCGGGCACGGCGTTTGGCACAGGAATGCATGAGACAACCCAGCTTTGTATCCGCCAGCTGCGCAAATATGTGCCTCCACAG
>CALZPS010000096.1 GCA_945827765.1 uncultured Lachnospiraceae bacterium
TTCCGATTGATTTCCTTTTGTTTATTCAGTGGTCTTGGGAGATGTTATGTATGCGCTTCCCAAGGCTCTGGTAAAACAAAATTGTGACGTAAAAGTAATTCTTCCCCGCTACAAATGCATCCCGTGGGAATACCAGCAGAAAATGATATATAGGGGATCCTTCCAGATGAATTTATGTGCCGATGGCAGGTCGTATTATGTAGGAATCATGGAATATGTCTGGGATGGCGTTGTATATGATTTCATTGATAATGAAGAATTCTTCAGCAGCGGAAATCCATATACCAATCTTATTGATGATATTCCAAAATACTGCTATTTTGCAAAGGCTGCATTGGCTGCTCTGAACTATATGGATTGGATTCCGGATATCATTCATTGTCATGACTGGCAGGCAGCTTTGGTTCCCGTATATTTAAGAACGCTGTTTGAAAATACGAAACTTACCTCCGCAAAAACAATTTTGACTATTCATAACTTACGTTTTCAGGGGGTTTACAATATTCCTACAATCCGATATTGGTCAGGATTGCCGGACTATGTATTTAACAAAGATGCATTAAAAGTAAGCTACAACGACGCAAATATGTTAAAAGGCGGATTGACCTATTGTAATGTTATCACTACGGTGAGCAATACTTATGCGGGAGAAATTCAAACGGCATATTATGGAGAGAAGCTGGATGCTCATTTGCGTTATCATTCTCGCAAATTACGAGGTATTGTAAATGGTATCGACTATGATATCTGGGATACCGCAACGGATGCCAGACTATATGCCAATTATGATATCACGAATGTGCTGGATAAGAAAAAGGAAAATAAGCGTAACTTACAGGAAGAACTGGGGCTGGTTCAGGATGATCATAAATTTGTCATTGGCTTGATTTCCAGATTGACCGATCAAAAGGGATTAGATTTGGTTAATTCCATCCTTCCGCAGATTATGGATGAACATACACAGTTTGTCGTGCTCGGTACCGGAGATTCTGTCTATGAAAATTCTTTCCGGTATTATGAAAATGCATATAAAGGAAATGTATGCTCGAATATTATGTATGATGAAACGAGAGCTCATAGAATCTATGCAGGAGTGGATGCTTTATTGGTTCCTTCGCAGTTTGAGCCTTGCGGATTAACGCAATTGATTGCCATGCACTATGGTACAGTGCCGATTGTCCGTGAGACGGGTGGATTAAAAGACACAGTAGAACCATATAATATGTATGATAATACAGGCAATGGCTTTACCTTCGACCGTTATGATGCGGGCCTGTTATTAGATGCAATCAACAGAGCAAAAACATTGTACTTCACGAACCGCTGGTGTTGGGATGAAATGGTTCAGAGAGATATGGATAAAAATCTTTCCTGGGATAATTCCGCAAAACAATATAAAGATTTGTATCTGGAGTTAACCTGGTAAGAGCAATCATAATGAAACGGGGGTTGATAATTTCAACCCCCGAAATTGTTTCTGTATCGTGTCCTTCAGTCTTTGCTTTGCGGGGCGGATTTTTTGATGGAGGTAGTTATGAGGGAAAAATGCAGCTCCTTCTTTATTCTCTTTTTGCAGCTTGCTCTGCATAATAAGCCTTCAGAGCCTTGTCGGCTTCAAAAACCCTGTCCGTCATTCCGGCCTCATCAAATTGATTTTTGATATCCAGCATGATTTCTGCAGCCCGCTCAATCGTTACCGTATCGCTTTCAACATAGATCACCAGATGACCCGCCTGCCTGCCCAATTCTTGAATGTTGTATATCTTATCCAAAACCAGTTCGTCCTGGTTGATGGCGTAAGATGGAACATCTTCGATGTGCGGATTATTGATAAGTTCACCGGGGTAGATTTCCAATGTGCCATAGCTGATATAGCAGGAGTAGGGAAAGGATGGATTCTCAAACAATGCATCTGTAAGTTCCCTGTAGTCTTGATCCAGTCTGCGGGCTGTATTGAAACCATAAAGTACATCATCATAGCTGTCCAGACAAAGTTTGCCAAGCATCGTAATCGTCAGAGAAAATTCCGTATCCATGCTTGACGGTGATTTAATCCTTGCGTGATAATTACCGTCCTTAAAACTATAATTGATATGGTCGATGTAGTAGTCTGTGTCAGAATAGACCGCAGCAAGATGGCTTTCTGCGGTTTTTTCTGCGAGCATTTTGGACAGAGGGTTGCCGAGAAGTGCATTCGCAAACCATCCAAGAGCGGTAATCAGTATAATGGCAACAACGAGAGCCAGTATTTTTAAATATCTCTTTTTCATGTTAGTCCTCCCTTCGAAATGCAAAATGAATCAGGCCGGCGATGATGGTCCCGATGATTGCAAAAACAGAATATAGCCCGGTCCACATCAAAAGTGAAACGATGTCCAGATGCTCTGCACCCCGAATCAGGCCAAATGTGTTCGTGACAAAATGTGTCACAAAGAGAAGGCAAGGTGCTGCGTAAAGGGCCTTCCATCGGAACAAATAGTATCCGATGCAGCCTATGATAGGCATAATCAAGCAGTTGAGAAACAACTCGTTGCTGGCTGTCAGACTTAATCCGAAGAAAACGCCAAACATCAGCACCATACCCCAAAAGATATGCAATTGTTTCTGGATTTTTTTAATCAGCCGGTGACTGTCGGAGGGGATAGGTATTTGCCCCTCAAACAATGCTTTACAAGCAGGACAATTTTCAATATGCTGTTCTACGGCAGCAATGCTGTCTGCACTGGCAACACCGTCCTGTACCAGCGGCATTAAATCCATACACATATCACAACTGATTTTATTCATGGTAAAACCCCTCCTTTTCCAAATATTTCTTGATTTTTGCTTTTACTCTAAAGAAAATGACTCGTGCTGAATTTTCGGAAATTTGACATTTGGATGCAATTTCATAGTAGGAGTACCCGTCAAGACGCATCTGAAATACATTTTGAGTCAACTCTGATTCCATTTTCAACAGTGCCTGAATCATCTGATTCCATTCACTGTTTGATGGAGCCTCATTGACACCAATAAAAGCAGAGTCGTATAAATCATGGATACTTTCTGTCTGTATTTGGCGGGATTTCTTGCGGAGATACATATACCATTTATGTCTGGCAATGGAAAATAACCATGTTTTGATATCCGATTCGCCACGAAAGGTAGCTATGGATTTTACCACCTCCAAAAACACATCCGAAGTCAGGTCCTCTGAAAGGGAAACGTCACGACACAGACTGTACAAGTATGTATAGATATCTTTGTAGTAATGATTGAATAATTCTGCTAATAGTTCGTTCATGATGCTCCTCCTCTCAGAGCATTAGTAGCATAAAAGGAGTGTTTTGTTACAGCCGGCCATAAATTTTCAGTAAGATTCGAGGGCAAATCCTGCAAAAATATGGATTTGGCGGCAATCTCATGTGCTAAAAAGATTATAGCAGACAGGATGAGAGGTGACAAGAATATGACATTTACGTATGGCATTTGCAGAAAAATCTTGTGTTTTTCGGGGAATATGGTATTATATAACATAGATAAGTATCTTTTGAGGAAGGCAAGAGTTATGGCTGGCGCATTAACAATAAAAAATGGAACAAAATTAAGGCTTGCCCTTGATGTGTCGATGGGGCGGAATCCGGATTTCAACATGATATGTACGTTTGCAAAAGCGCTGGATGAATCTGCCTTTTTGATTTCGATACCGATGAAAGACGGAAAGGCAGTATCCATTGACGAGAATCAGAAACTGTTGATTCGCTACAGCGGAGAAAGTGACATGATTCTGGCAGGATATGTGGATGATGTGGTCAAGGAGGGAATCCGGCGGTACTGGAAGGTGCGCCGTGTTTCCGAACAGCGTCAATTCTTCCGGAGAGCGGACGAACGTCTGAAAGTGGCTATTCCTGTGCAATATATGCAGGAGACATGGAGGCCGAATGCAGATGGGATCATCGAGAAAGAGAGCGGCATGAGTCTGGATATCTCAGCAGGTGGTATGGCGCTTTATATGAACCGAAGATTTGAAATCGGAGAGGCGTGTGAATTGTCACTTCCGAACATAGGCACCACTCCACAAGGAAGAGGAATCGATGGAATCGTATCGGTGGCCTGCTGGGTGCGCGAGGCACCGAAGGGAAGTATTTACAGACACATCTGTGGTTTCCAATTCCGCTTTGGCGATGGGATTGAGAAAGAGCAAATGCAGCTCTATGTAGCGAATATTAAGAAAAAATATAAACTATGAAGAAACAAGAATCAGAGAAAAAACATAATTGGTACCGGCGCAAGAAGGAAGAAAAGCAGATTGTCCGCATAGAAGAACTGGAAAAGATTATGGGAGAGATGGGAGAGGATGTAGATCCGGAAACCATTGTCAGCATGTATATGCCACGTCGAAGGGCAAAACAGTTCGGAGCGGCACTTCTGCGACTGGATAAGCTGCACCTGTGGCTTCTGGTAATGATTCTTATGGTAGCAGTGTTGTTCATCGTTGCGTTTATGCAGGAGAAAATGGGTAATTTTACAATCAACCTGAACCGTCTGGAACTGTACCGTAAAGGAATCGCCATTTCGGCCGACGGTGATTTTAGCGAACCGACGGCGCGTCTGACGGCAAATACGGTGCAAGATGCAACGAACATTACGCTGTCCGATTTGCCGGATAATCTGGATGAGATTGATGGTGACCACAATGGAAAGAATTATATGGCTTACACCTACTACGTCAGAAATGCCGGAAAAGAAGATGTAGGTTACAATGCAACAGTGACACTGGATTCCTGTGCCAAAGGTGCAGAGAATGCCGTTCGCGTAGCCGTCTGGAAAAATGGTGAACGCATTGTGTACGCAGAACCTGCAGCCGATGGAACAGAAGAAAAAGGCTGTGTAAACTTTGTGGATCATGATACTGTCTGCACTTATACAGAAGAAGCATTTTTAGTGGGAAATGTAGATAAATATACGATTGTCATCTGGATGGAAGGGGAAGACCCGGAATGCGTTGATGCCATTGTCGGCGGTTCTGTGGAATTCAGCATGAACATTGATTCTCTCAGTGAAGATAATACCAGCCTTTTGGTAAAGTTTGCACAGGATATTGTCGATACATTGAAGGGGAACAAGCCAATCAGTGCTGCAGGTACGGAGGCACCGAACTATTATCAGGGCGGAGAAGTCACATGGAAGAACCGCCGCAATCAGTAATTGTGAAACAGGTATTAACAGTACCACAACAACTGTTTATACATAGAAAAGAAGCGGCAGTAATGCCGCGGATCATGTTGAGACGAGGAGCTTACAAAAAGTTTCAGATAATGGATGATTCTCTCGCTGGACGCAGATGAGAGACACTCTTTAGAAGCTGGGCCCAGCGGGAGTGTGATTCATTGACCGAAGCAAGAGGTAAACGAAAAGTCGAAACACCCGGAGGTGTGCGTATGCCGTCGCAGACACCGGAATGACAAAAGCTCATAAGAGCATAAACGGTAAATAATTCTAAAAGGAGAAAAATTTATGAATGTGAAATCATTAAAAAAACAACTTGTGGCGGCAATCGCCATGGTTGTTGTTGCGGCTGTTGCGCTGAGCAGTTCGACCTTTGCGTGGTTTGCTGCGAACAACGAGGTTGAAGCTACTGGTCTGAATGTAACTGCACAATCTGATGCGCCTAATCTGGTTATTTCTAACACTTCAGGCGGTACTTTTGGAACTAGCCAGCCCGCAGATGAGTCTGGTGCATTGTTGTACCCGGCCGCCCATGAAACCTTCACGCAGGCAACTGATGTTACTACTGTTGCAAAGTGGTACTATGGCTATAGCAATGATAAAGCCGATTCTACCATGGTAGTTTCTACTAAGCGTACTGTCGACGATGCAGATTTTAACAAGTATGTTGCTTCGTATACGTTCTTCGTCAAGCTGGATTCTGCCACAGCAGCCGATATGAAAGAATTGAAGGTGTCTGATGTTACCTTCACCGGTCAAGCGGTAAATGCTATTTTTGTTGGCCCTGACGGTTACGAAGAAGTAATTGCAGGTAACCCACCTACAGGCACAGTGCTTGCTTCCACTGTTACTGGCGTTACGGAAGTACCGGTTACCGTTTATCTGTACGTTGATGGTAATAATACCAATACAACAACAAATAACATCGCTAATTTGAAAGATACCATTAGCTTTAAACTCACTGCCAATCAGCAGTAATTTGATTCATCTACCCGGTCTGGTTGTGGCAGACCGGGGTCTTTTAATTCCTCGCACCGGGGACGGAAACAATGGGGACAGGTTCTGTGACTCACTTGCTTGAGCTGGTTATTCATCTCACATTAACCCTATAACTTAATCAATCACCTCGCATTTGGTAGTTGTGGTATCCGGTGCGAGGTTTTTTCTGTGCAGAAGGACTCTGCTACCTAAGGCTGTCTCTTATACACATCTCCGAGCCCACGAGACCGTACTAGATCTC
>CALZPS010000097.1 GCA_945827765.1 uncultured Lachnospiraceae bacterium
GCAGATTGGAAGTTTTGTCGGGGGCTCGTATGGGGATTTGATTTATCTGGTGGGAAAAGTGGCGGCAGCGATGACCGGAGCCGGTATCGGCGTAGGTGTGGCGAGAAAATTTGAGGCCAGCCAGTTGGTGGTGGTTTCGGCAGCGACAGCGGGTATGGTCGGTGCGTTTGCCGGCAAGCTGTTGGCCGGACAGGTTTTGGTGGACGGCTCGATTGTACTGGCAGGTCCCGGTGAACCGCTGGGAGCCTTTGTGGCTGCATATATCGCGATTGAGATAGGAATTCTCATTGCCGGGAAGACCAAACTGGATATTTTGCTGACACCTCTTGTGTGTATCGGTTCCGGCTCTGTGGTGGGACTGTTTGTGGGACCGCCGATTTCTAAATTTATGGCATGGCTTGGTTCTCTGATAAACTGGGGAACGGAGCAGCAGCCGTTTTTGATGGGAGTCGTGGTATCAGTGCTGATGGGGATGATTTTGACACTGCCAATCAGTTCGGCGGCGTTGGGTGTGATTTTGAATTTGTCCGGTCTGGCAGCAGGAGCTGCAACGATTGGCTGTTGCTGCAATATGGTTGGTTTTGCGGTGGCAAGTTTCAGGGAGAATAAGTTCGGCGGACTGCTGGCGCAGGGAATCGGTACTTCCATGCTGCAGGTGCCAAATATTGTTAAGAGGCCGCTGATCTGGCTGCCTGAAATTCTATCCAGTGCGATTCTGGGACCGGTAGGAACGATGCTTTTGCATATGACGAGTAATGCGACAGGCTCCGGTATGGGTACGGCAGGACTGGTTGGACCGTTAATGACCTGGCAGGTGATGACGCAGACAGAAGACCCGCTTGTGGTGCTTGTGAAGATTTTGTTGATTCAGATTATTCTTCCGGCATGCGTGACGCTGGGAATTTCCGAATTTATGAGAAAGAAAAAATGGATTCGATTCGGAGATATGAAATTAAATTTATAATAATATATCTGCTCTGTGCGAGTAAGCAGATGAGGAGGAGTGTTATAAGATGCAGGATGCAATTAAACGATACGAAGATGTAGACAGCTGGAAAACGATCATTTTCTTGTATAATGCAGCTTTGAAAGAAATTGAAACAAAGCTGGAGATTCTCAATGATGAGTTCCAGCACGTACATAAATATAATCCGATTGAGCATATTAAAACAAGAATCAAAACGCCGGAGAGCATTGTAAAGAAACTAAAGCGCAATGGGTATGAGACATCCATTGAAAATATGGTAAAATATGTCAATGATATTGCCGGAGTGCGGCTGATTTGTTCTTTTACATCCGATATTTATCAACTGGCGGAGATGATTGGAAATCAGAGTGATTTGAAGGTGCTGACGATTAAAGATTATATCAAAAATCCGAAAGAGAGCGGATATAAGAGTTACCATATGCTGGTGTCGGTGCCGATTTTTCTGTCCGACAGTGTAGTAGATACAAAGGTGGAGATTCAGATTCGTACGATTGCCATGGATTTCTGGGCGAGTCTGGAGCATAAAATCTATTATAAATTTGAAGGGAATGCGCCGGATTATATCAGTCGTGATTTGCGTGAATGTGCCCAGATGGTATCGGAATTGGATGATAAGATGCTGTCGTTGAATGAGGCGATTCTGGCGTGTGTGGAGAATGAAGAAAATGGTAAGGGTACGGAAAACAATATGTAATGTAATGCTACTTGTGATAGGTGTCGTGTATGTACTTTGCGGCTGTGGAAATGATGTTAAATCGGGAGCAAAGTTGCTGGAAGAAGGAAATGTCGAGGAGGCAGTTTCGGCTTTCGAGCAGGTGATAAGTGACAAGAAAAGCTCACAGCTTCAGCTGGCAGAGGCCTACCGGGGGCTGGGAATGTGTTTTTATGAGTTACAGCAGTATGATCAGGCACAAGACAATTTGCAGAAGGCGGTTGAAACAGGCGGAGAAGAGACACCGGTTCTTTATCATCTAATAGGGGTGAGTGCGATGCATCAGGGGGATTTTAGTGCTGCGTTATCCGCGTTTGAAAAAGGAATCGGCCTGTCGGAAACCGAGGAAACGAATGGCAGGAAAAGTGGTTCTGGTCAAGACGAGACGGGGTCGGCAGAGTATTCGGAAATGATTCGTGAGATGTACTATAACCGTGTTGCCTGTCATGAAAAACTATATGACTGGGAGCAGGCTTATGCGGCAGCAAAGGAATACCTTGAGAAGTATCCGGACGATGAGACGATGCAGCATGAGGCGGAATTTTTGGAGACAAGATAAATGACAGGATATGAAATGAAAGAGCCGGAGGAGAGGGTGATTTTAGTCGGTGTTTCTCTTTCGGAGCATGATTTGACGGAAGAATCTTTGGACGAGTTGGAAGAATTGGCAAAGACAGCGAAGGCCGCAGTGGCCGGCCGACTGATTCAGAGCCGGGAGTCCGTTCATCCTGCGACATATATCGGAAAAGGAAAGCTGGCAGAACTAAAAGAATTAATCTGGGAGAATGAGGCAACCGGAATCATTTGTGACGATGAGCTGACCTCGGTACAGCTTCAGCATTTGGAAGAAGAATTAGGGTGCAAAATTATTGACAGAACACTGTTGATATTGGATATTTTTGCCGCGCGTGCAGTGTCCGGAGAGGGCAAGATACAGGTGGAATTGGCACAGTTGAAATACCGGGCATCCAGACTGACCGGACTGGGTGCATCGCTGTCCCGTCTGGGAGGCGGCATTGGGACACGCGGTCCGGGAGAAAAGAAACTGGAGATGGACCGGAGACTGATTCGGGAGCGTATCAGCAGATTAAAAGGGGAATTGAAAGACGTCGAAAGACACCGGGAACTGATACGTACACAGCGGCAGTCTTCTCATATGAAAATGGCGGCGCTGGTCGGTTATACTTCGGCGGGAAAGAGCAGTCTGGAAAATGCTCTGACAGACGCGGGAATTCTGGAAGACGCGATGTTGTTTTCTACTCTGGATACCACGACGCGGGCGCTTACACTGGAGGGAGAGCGGGAGATTCTTTTGACTGATACGGTCGGATTCATCCGTAAACTGCCGCATCATCTGGTGGAGGCGTTTAAAAGTACACTGGAAGAAGTGAAATATGCGGATATCATCATTCATGTGGTAGATGCATCCAACCCACAGATAGACGTGCAGATGCACGTGGTATATGAAACATTGCGTCAGCTTGGCGTGGAGGGCAAACCGGTAATTACGTTGTTTAATAAACAGGACTTGCTGCCAGAGCCTGTGAGAATGCGGGATGCACAGGCGGATTATACGCTCGCGGTTTCTGCCAGGACCGGTCAGGGTCTGGATGAGTTAAAGGCGGTACTTTTGGAAATCCTGCGCAGAGAACAGATTTATATGGAACGGCTTTATTCGTTTGCGGATGCAGGTAAAATACAGCTTATCCGCAAGTCGGGGGAGCTGCTGGAGGAAGAATATGTGGCGGAAGGAATCCGCGTGAAAGCATATGTACCGAAGGAAATTTACGGGATGCTCCTTCCGGCATCCGACGGTGAAACCTGACGTGCGGTATTTGAAGTGATTTTGTTGCTGTTATGTCGGAAACAGATAGAGTATGGAGCAAAGGCGGAGACAATCGGTGGATATCAATTATCAATATGTAACTCCACAATTATATCGCAGAATCCGGGAATATCGGGAGGAATTTCACCGTTATCCGGAGTGTGGATGGACAGAGTACCGGACCTCGTGGAGGATAGCTGACAGACTTACGGAACTTGGATTTGAAGTGTTTGCAGGGGAAAGTGTGTGCGGTTCGGGAACGGGTATGGGGATACCTGAGGAAGAGTCGGCACAGGAATATGAGCAGCGTGCCTGTACGGAAGGCGTGCCGAAGGAGGTTCTGGCACAGATGCGCGGCGGACGAACGGGTGTCGTGGGAGTCCTTCGCGGCAGTCGGAAAGATACCGGGGACGAACATTGCGGTGACCGGACATATGCCGGGGACAGAGATTGTGAGGCAGAGTCCGGTGAAAATGCGGAACAGGTCATTGCATTTCGGTTTGATATCGACGCGCTTCCGATACAGGAAGAGCGGACGGTGTATAATGCGTCATATCGCTCTCTGCATGAAGGAGTGATGCATGCCTGCGGGCATGACGGTCATGCAGCGGTCGGTCTTGGGTTGGCGGAAATCCTGAGTCAATACAGAAATCAAATAGATGGAGAAATACGGCTGATCTTCCAGCCGGCGGAAGAAGGATGCCGGGGAGCAGCGGCAATCGTATCGCAGGGGTGGCTTGATGATGTGGATGTGCTTTTGGGCGGACATATTGGCATCGGCTGCCGGCATATCGGTGAGATTGCCGCGTGTTCAGGCGGATTTTTGGCAACCAGTAAGCTGAATTTCCATTTTCGGGGAAAGAGCGCCCACGCCGGTAAAGCACCGGAAAAAGGGAAAAATGCACTTCTGGCGGCAGCAGAATTTACAGTAGATGCATATGCGTTGGCAAGAGGGCATGACGATATACGTGTAAATGTCGGGAAATTTGTCGGCGGGAGCGGGCGTAATATTATCGCGGCGGATGCATGGCTGGAGGCGGAGACGCGGGGAGCAGCTACAGAGCTGAATGTGAAATTGTGTGAGCAAATGGAACAAACGGCGCAAAGAGACGCCGGCAAATATGGAGTCACGGTGAAGATGGATAAGGTTGGAGAGGCCCAAACAGGTGAATCCAGTCCGGAGCTCGTGAAACTTTGTGAAAAGAATGCCTGTGAGATGGGGCTGACCGAAGGCTTCCGGAAGGAGGCAATGTTCGGGGCGTCTGAGGATGTCACGGTGATGATGGAACGAGTGCAGGAACATAACGGACAGGCGGCGTATTTTATGTTTGGAGCGCCGCTCTTTGCGGAGCACCATCACTGTGCGTTCGACTTTGATGAGGAAGTGCTGGGGATTATGGCGGAATTTTATGCACGTTCCGTGTTGGAAAAACAAAAAGGAGAGGATAAGCCGGAATGAGTCAAAAAAGTGTCTTGATAACCGGGGCTTCGAGGGGAATCGGGGCGGCGTGTGCCGCTGCGTTTGCCAAAGCCGGATACCGGGTATTTCTAAACGGCAGAAAATCAATCGAAAAATTGAACACTCTGGCAGGAAAATTACGTGAACAGGGAGCGGATTGTGAGGCACTTCCCGGTGATGTCGGCAATCCGGCAGAGGTAAGACAGATATTCGACAAGATTCGACAAATTTGCGGCGGGGTCGATGTACTGGTCAATAACGCCGGAATTTCGTATATCGGGCTGTTGACGGATATGACGGATGACGATTGGGATAGAATATTGCAGACAAATCTGTCATCGGTGTTTTATTGTTCACGTGCTGCGGTTCCTTACATGGTGTCCCAAAAATCCGGGAAAATCATTAATATTTCATCTATGTGGGGGCGCGTGGGCGCATCCTGTGAGGTGGCTTATTCAGCGACCAAGGCAGGGATGAATGGATTTACGATGGCATTGGCAAAGGAACTGGCGCCGAGCAATATTCAGGTCAACGCGGTCGCCTGCGGGGTGATTGACACGGACATGAACGCGCAGCTTGACAGAGAAGAGAGAAATAGTCTGATTGAGGAAGTTCCGGCAGGGCGTTTTGGAACCGTAGAGGAAGTGGCAGAGCTGGTGTTGGAGCTGGCAGAGGGTCATCTCTATCTGACCGGACAGGTGATTGGTCTGGACGGAGGCTTTATATAGCCTGGCGGTTCAGGTATGCCGCAGTGCAATATGTTTCTAAAGGAAATCATTCGGGGCAGAGAAACCTTTCCCGAAAATATGAAAATTGAAAGAAAGGAGAACAGGAATGATTGACGAGGCGATTGAGTTTGCGACCAAGGCTCATGAGGGACAATTCAGGAAAGGGACGAAACGACCGTATATTGTTCATCCAATCGAAGTGGCGGATATCGTATCCACGATGACGAGGGATGAGGACATTATCTGTGCGGCAGTGCTGCATGATACCATTGAGGATTGTAAAAGTGTGACCGCAGATGTGCTGCGTCTGCAGTTCGGGGAACGGATTGCCGGGATGGTGATTGGGGAGAGTGAGGACAAGAGTAAGTCGTGGGAGGAACGAAAGGGAACGACGATACGTAAAATAAAGGATGCTCCGCGGGAAGTCCAGATCATTGGTCTGGCAGACAAACTCTCCAACATGCGGGATATCGACCGGGATTATCCAGTGTTGGGAGAGCAGCTCTGGATGCGTTTCCGCATGCAGAGTAAACAGGCAATCGGCTGGTATTATAAAGGAATCCCTGTCTCTTATACACATCTCGAGCCCACGAGACCGTACTAGATCTCGTAT
>CALZPS010000098.1 GCA_945827765.1 uncultured Lachnospiraceae bacterium
GATCTAGTACGGTCTCGTGGGCTCGGAGATGTGTATAAGAGACAGCTATTTAGACATCACCAAATATGTTCATTTTGATGAGCCGAACAATGTCTAAGTGATTGTCAAAAACGGTGTGGCGAGCGGACGCTGGTACACAGGCGGCGGCATTTACCGTGATGTCAATATCATGGTGGCAGACAGATTGCACCTGATACCGGACAGCGTGCATCTGGCAGCAGTCGAGGTGGAGGACGGTCAGGCGATTATCCGTGCAAAATCCACGATTGAATACACCGGAACCGGAGTGCGTGATATTACGTTACATGTAGAACTGAAAGATGCTGACGGTCAGATTGTAGCGGCTGATTCGATGCCGATTACCATCATGGAGCAGACCAGTCAGGAATATCAGCAAAAAATGTATGTGCAGGATGCAAAGCTGTGGGATGCAGAGAACCCGTATTTGTACAGCTATCGTGCATATATCAAAGAAGGAGATACTGTCGTTGATGAAGAATGCGGAACATTCGGTATCCGTAAACTTCAGCTTGATACAAAACACGGTCTGCGCGTCAATGGCAAGGTGGTAAAACTGCGCGGCGGTTGTATCCATCACGATAATGGAATCATCGGAACGGCAGAATTTGCCCATGCGGCAGAAGATCGCGTGAAAAAGCTGAAAGAAGCCGGCTTCAATGCAATCAGAAGTTCCCATTATCCAATGAGCAGAAAACTTTTGGCGGCATGTGACAAATACGGTATGTATGTCATGGATGAATTTGCGGATGTGTGGGTATCGACCAAAGTGGACTTCGATTACGGAACTCATATGGCAGAATGGTGGGAGCATGATGTGACCAATCTGGTGAAAAAAGATTACAATCATCCGTGCGTGATTATGTATTCTATCGGAAATGAAATTCCGGAGGCAGGCAATAAATTTGATGTACAGTGGGGCAAAAAACTGGCGGATAAGCTGCGTGAACTGGATGATACCCGTTATGTGACAAACAGCTTAAATCTTTTGTTGGCAATGATGAGTGAACTTCCGAAACTGATGGCTCAGTCAGCACAGGCACAGCCGGCAGCAGAAACGAATGCACAGGCGGCAGAGGCAGGAGTGGACGAAGAACCGAAGGAAATCAATAGTATGATGAGCAGCATGGGCGACATGATGGCACAGCTCATGGCAAGCGATTTTGCTGCAGAACTGGTAAAAGAGGCGTGTGCGCAGGTTGATATCACCGGATATAACTATGCGGCATCACGCTATGAGAAAGACGGAGAAATGTTCCCGAACCGTATCCTTGTCGGCTCGGAGACAAACCCGCCGGATTTGGACGTGAACTGGGAACTGGTAGAGAAACTTCCGTATGTCATCGGAGATTTCGACTGGACTGCATGGGATTATCTCGGCGAAGCCGGTATCGGCAAGATCAACTACGAGCAGGCACAGGGAATGGCATTCTACGCACCATATCCGTGTAAAATCGCATACTGCGGCGATATCAATATCCTCGGCGACAGAAGAGCGACTTCTTATTGGAGAGAATTGATCTGGGGCTTCAGAACAGAGCCTTACATTGCGGTACAGACACCGGAGCATTATGGTGATCCGCACAATATGACACAGTGGAGCATGACGAATGCGGTGCGCAGCTGGAACTGGAACGGTTATGAGGGAAAACCTGTGAAGGTGGAAGTTTATGCAAATGCTGACGAGGCGGAACTGATTGTCAATGGAAATGTCGTGGAAAAGAAAAAAGTCGGTGAAAATAAGAAGTATATCGCGATTTTCGATACCGTTTATCAGCCGGGCGTAGTGGAGGTTGTTGCTTATAAAGACGGCGCAGAAGTAGGGCGTGACCGCCTTGTGACTGCATCGGACGATGTGATAATCTCTGCTGTGGCAGACCGTGCACAGATTCCGGCAGATGAAAGCGACATCGCATATGTGGAAATCAGCATGAAGGATGCGGACGGCAATCTCAATCCGGGAGCGGACAAAGCAGTGTCAGTCAGCATTGAAGGACCGGGTGTCATTCTGGGATACGGCAGTGCCGATCCGGAGTCGGAGGAAAATTATTTCGATACGACTGCGAGAGCATACGAAGGACGGCTGCGTGCAGCAGTGCGCGGCACCGGCGAGACCGGTACGATTACCGTGACACTTTCTGCAGAAGGACTTGCAGATGCAAAAGTACAGATAGAGGCGGTATAAAAAGTACCGTGTATGGCTGACACCTCAGAATCCTTTGCGATACTCCTGCGGTGTCATGCCATATTCTTTTTTAAAAAGCTTATAAAAATGTGTCCGGTTCGTAAATTGCAGTTTCTCTGCGATTGCCGAAACGGACACATTTGTGTTTTTCAGCATCCATTTCGCTTTTTCCAGGCAGAATGACATCCCATAATCAAACAGACACATTCCGGTATAGCGCTTGACAATGGTATTGAGGTAATTACCGCTGTAATGCAGAGCCTCTTCCAGTTCGGAACGAGACATCCGCCCGTCAGTATCCTCCAGTAAATTGCGGATACGTGAAAAAAGCAAATAATCTGCGCTGGAATGAAGTTTGACCGGTACAGTGTGGAACATTTCTTCTGAGTCGAGATAGCGGAACAACTCACAAATCCATGCTTTGAGCATATAGGTGGAGCCGAGCGCAGGAAAGAACATTTCCCGTACAAGCCGGTCACCGATATTGTGCAGATGCATGGCACTGTTTTGATTCTGGAATGTAGGGAAAAAGTCCAGATAATCCTTTTGCTCGTCTGTGTGTATATTTTCCTGCATAAAGCGGAAAATGGAATTGGTCATAGGCGCCTCATTTCCCGGAAACAAGGAGAGACTCTCTTCCTCCATCAAGGTTTGGATAAATTCGTTGGAAAACGCCAGAAATAAAATCGTGCATTCTCCGATATAGCGCTCAACATGGACAATGTTGCGGTTAATCAGGCAGCAGGAACCTGCAGTATAAAGATATTCTTTATCCTCAATCCGTTGAATGACTTTCCCCTTCAATACCAGCAGAAATTCAAAATAGTCATGCCGGTGTGGCGAGGCGGTCAGCGCAGATCCGGAAGAATCATTTTCAGTTATGGAGGAGCTGCTCACGTAGAAAGGCGCTTTGCCTGGAGCAATGGAAAAATAGCTGTCTGCCTGTCCCGGAATCCCGCTTCTGTTATAAATCAGGCTCAGATAAAACGGGGCACGGATATGATAACGGATGTCGTATCCGTTCTGTTTACCATGCACTTCCAGAACATGGTCCGGACCTAAGGTTATATGATTATTTGTGGATGTCATATCTGATTCCTCCGATATGTATTTTTTTGATTCCAGTATACACGAATATGACACAGATTGGCAAGGAGGAAAGAGGAATGTGTCATTGTTAACTTGAGAAAGAATTGCTACAATATAATCACGCTATTATGGTCGAAAGGCTTTTGACCACAGAAATCTACGCAAAATTTGCACGGACAATGCAGAAAACGAACTGTCAGGGAGCGTGGCCTTACAGTCAAAAACAAAAAGGAGGAAATTCCATGCAAAAAAGTAAATTTAACGAAAAGTGGCAGTTTATCAACGGGAAAGGAGACAGCCTGGTAGCTACATTTCAGGGAAAGGCAGCCGAGGATGTTTATGTCAATCTCCCGCACGACGCCATGATTCATGAGGAACGTAATCCGGAAGAACCGGCAGGCAGCCAGTCGGGATTTTATCCGGGCGGAGTGTATCATTACAAGAAAACGTTCCATGCACCGGAAGAATGGAAAGAGAAAACGGTTATTTTCGAGTTTGAGGGAGTCTACGCCAATGCAATGGTGTATATCAACGGGGATTATGCGGGCGGACATCCATACGGATACTCGAATTTTTATGTCTGCGCCGATGAATTCTTAAAGTACGGCGAGGACAATGAAATCAAGGTGACTGCAAACAACAGTGCACAGCCGAGCAGCCGCTGGTATTCCGGCAGCGGAATCTACCGCGATGTCAATCTGTATGTCGGCAATGCACTGCGCATTCCGGTGAACGGTGTGCGCATCACGCCGACAGATATCCGTGAAAAGACCGCAGTGATTCAGGTGGAGACACAGATTGAGAACGATGTATTGCAGGGCGGCAAAATTGTTGTCCGCACAGAGATTAAGGATGCCGGGGGAAATGTGGCAGCAGCGGATGACAGAAAGATTACTTTATACAAAAACCAGAAAACCAGGACATGCCAGCGTATTTTACTGAAAAACCCAAAACTGTGGGACTGTGACGATCCGAATTTGTACTACGCAACGGTTACCCTGCTTGCGGATGGCGAGGCGGCAGACAGTGTGACGGAGCATTTCGGCATCCGTACTCTGAGTGTGGATTCCGAGAATGGCCTGTGCATCAACGGAAAAGAAGTGAAATTGCGTGGAACCTGTATTCATCACGATAACGGAATCATCGGAGCAGCGACGCTGCCGCGCGCGGAAGAGCGCCGCTGTGAGCAGATGAAGGCAGCAGGCTTTAACTGTATCCGCAGCGCACATCATCCGATGGGAAAAGCCATGCTGGATGCCTGTGATAAACTGGGTATGCTGGTAATGGATGAATTGGCAGACATGTGGACCAGACCGAAAAATACGCATGACTATTCCCAACGTTTTATGGATCACTGGGAAGAAGATGTGGAACGTATTGTGGAGAAGGACTATAACCGTCCGTCCGTAATTCTCTATTGTACCGGAAATGAGATTCCGGAGGCGGGAACGGCCAAGGGCGCACAGTTGAACCGCATGATTTCGGATAAATTCAAAGAGTTGGATGCAACCCGTTTTACAACCAGTGCGGCAAACGGTATGATTGCAGTTTCCGACCAGATGCAGTCGATCATTTTTGATGTACTTTCAAAGGCGGGGATTGACCTCTCCGCGATGAGCGCGCAGGCAAATGCAGAGAATGCAGGAGCGGCAGAAACTTCCGGGGAAGATGCGGGTGAAGGCTCCGCAGAGGATGCCGGCGGCAGCAATGTACTTAACAATTTGATGTCTTTGATCATGTGCGGACCGACAGGAGATGCATTCTCTGCGCATCCGACGATGACCGCCAGACTGGAAGAATTTGCAGATGCGACAGATATTGCCGGATACAACTATCTGACCGGCAGACATGTGCTGGAGCATGAACTGAATCCAAACCGTGTGGTACTCGGAACCGAGACATTCCCGGGAGATATCGTGCATTTGTGGGATGTAGTAAAGAACAACTCCCATGTTATCGGAGATATGACATGGACAGGATATGATTATCTGGGCGAGGCAGGCTGCGGTGTGTTCTATTATGACGGCACGGCGAATTTTTCTTCCCATTGGCCGGACAGAGCAGCATACATCGGAGATATTGACCTGATCGGTTATCGCCGCCCAATCAGTTACCTGCGTGAAATTGTATACGGTCTGCGCAAGAAACCATATCTGGCAGTGGAGCGGGTAGACCGTCACGGACAGAAACACAGCCAGACACCGTGGATGTTTAAAGATAATATCGCGAGTTGGACATGGCCGGGATTTGAAGGAAAACCGGCAAATGTAGATATTTATTCCGTGTCCGATGAAGTGGAATTGTTCTTGAACGGCGAGTCACTTGGCAGAAAACCGGCAGGTGAGGCAAATGGATATACGGCAACATTTGAAGTGACCTATCAGCCGGGCGAGCTGAAAGCAGTCGGCTACAGTGCATCCGGTGTGGATGGAGAATGCATTTTACAGACCGCAGCAGAGGATGTAAAACTGGATGCACAGGCAGACCGCGTTGAAATCGCGGCAGATGGTGCAGACCTGTCCTATATTACCGTCGGCCTGAAAGACGCAGCAGGTATTTTCAATCTGCGTACAGTGAAAAAAATAACTGTCAAGGTAGAAGGCGAAGGTGTGCTGCAGGGCTACGGAAATGCAGATCCGCAGGCAGTGGAAAGCTACGATGATACGACTTGGCCGACCTACGACGGATATGTGCTGGCGGCAGTACGTTCCACGACCACAGCAGGCGAAATCAAAGTGACATTCTCAGCAGAGGGAATGGAGCCGGTCAGCGTGACAATCCTTACAAAATAGTGTTTGTTTTTTTCGGTAAAATGTTTTGACAGTCAATATTCCTCATAGTATGATAATGATGTCAGGGTCAAAAGGTCATGTATGACATGCTTGCATGTCAATGCATGACTTTGGGACCCGTAAAACACCGAAAAGCAGCCATTTTTCGCAGAAAAATGAGCGGATTTGAGGTGTTTTAGGATTGCGAGAGCACGAAGTGCGTAGCAATCCGTGGACATCATGAAGTCAAAG
>CALZPS010000099.1 GCA_945827765.1 uncultured Lachnospiraceae bacterium
CTGTGTGCCCGGATCCGGCTGCTGTGGCTCCTGTGTGCCCGGATTTGTCTGCGGCGGTGTTGACTGATTCGAGCCGCCTCCTCTTGCTGCCTCCACCCGGGAAGTAATCTCCGAGCTGATGGTTTGTACCTGAGCCGAAGGAGTATAATTTTCTGTTCCAAACAAAAATTGATGTACTCTGGATACATTGCTGGTAAGTGAACCTGCAATTACGATGCTTCCATACCCGGACAACGTATCAGTTGACATCAGATCATTATACGGGAAACCAGTATTCTCTCCCAGCACATAATCCTTGTATCCGGTCGCGTAAGTCAACATCTCCGTCAATGTAAAACTGGTGGAAATTTTCGGAAACATTGTGTTAATCATCGCGTCCAATGTTTTCAGATCTGTCTGTTTTACTTTCTCCACAACCTTTTCAATGACAAGCCGCTGACGCTTGGTTCTCGTGAAATCACCGCCTGCTGTGGAACGGATTCTGGCATACGTCGTAGCCTGCAGTCCATTCATATGCACCATCCCGGCGCTTTCCACGAACGGACTCTCCCGACCTACCGCAATCGCTGTGCCAACCAAATGATAATTCAACGCCTTTAACTCTTCTTCCGTAATCTCGATATCGATGCCTCCCAGCATATCGATTCCGTCAGAAATTGCCGAGAAATCTACGGTGACATAGTCTTCAATATCAAGGTCTAGATTCATATTCAGCATATTAATTGCCATTACCGGTCCGCCATAGCTATATGCCGCATTACATTTTGTATAAGTTCCGTTTGACAAATTGAGAAGAGTATCCCGATAAACCGAAACCATTCGGATTTCTTTTGTCTGATTATTTAAACTGGCAACAATGATACAGTCACTTAATGTTCCGGCACCTAAATTCTTCTCCCTGCTGTCCACACCAAAAAGAGCAATATTGGTATAACCGTCTCCCAGATTCAGGCTTTCCCTGACCTCGTTGTTGATGACCAGATCTTCTGCCTTAATCTCAGTACGATCCATCTTTTCCAGCTTGGAATTGACATACCAATACGCAACGGCAACTGTGAGAATCAATATCAGTACTATCCCAATCATAATTTTGGACCAGAGTGGGAGTCTGGTAAACCAATTTTCTCTTTTTTTTCGTGCACGTCCATATCGTTTGTATCTTCGTTTTTCTGCCATGATCTTTTTATCCTCTCTTTAGATTGTATTATCTTCATCCACTGTTGTATCCCAGAACGGAAGTTTCAAAAGTCCTGCGAGACTGCCAATCCCATAACTGCCGTGAAGCAGTAAAAAGATACCCGGCAGCAAAAGTTGAAACGGATGCTTTTCTTTTCCCTTGACCGCAAGTACAGACATTCCCAATGCTGCCAGTCCGTATGCCCCCCACAAAGTTTTTGCCGGCCACGTCTTCCCACAAATTGCCAAAATCGTACTTCCAATAACTGCCAACACGAAAGCCAACGGCACAAAATGATAAACCGACAAACATTTCGGGCAAATTTTCAAAGTCAAAACTACCCAGTATCCGTTTCCGAATTTTTGTTTCATCATTTTTTTTAAGCTGCTTCTCGTGTACTGCCAGGAGCGAATCGACGGATCATAGCAGAGCCGAAATCCACATTTCCTGATTCGGTAGTTCATCTCGTTATCTTCCGTGCGCACCAGACGTTCATCGTACTTTCCGGCTTTCTCGAAGACTTCCCTCCGATATGCGGGATGGAACATGGATTTTACATATTTCTTATTACTTTCCCGCCGAAACGAGGCGATCCCGCTGCCAAACATAGACGTTTCCGCCAGTAAAAGCAACCTCTGCCACGGAGTATCTTCCTCCGGAAGATTCGGACGTGGACCACCGGATACATCTTCTCCGCTCTCCAGACATTCCACATTTTTCCGCACAAAATCCGACGGTATTCGGGCATGTGCATCAATACGCAGAATCACGTCCCCCTGAAACAGCTTAAGCGCCACATTCCATCCTGCGGGAAGTGTACGCTTTCCGTTTTTTTCCACTGTCACGCGGATGTACTGATGATTTTCCTCTGCAAATTTCTGCATTACCTGCATGGTTGTATCTTCGGAACGACTGTCTATCAAGAGGATTTCCATCTGTCCTGCCGGATAATCCTGTTTTTTGATGTCTTCCAACAGACGTGGCAGCGTCTTCTCTTCATTATATGCGATTACACAAACTGTAACTGTCATCATCTTTCCTGAACCATCCTTACCTCAATACCGCCAGCACCGTCTTCAACATGGTAACGATATCTCGTCCAAAACTGTACTGTCTCAAATCTTCCAGATTATAGCTCATCTTTTCCGGCAGCACGACGTGAGTATAAGACCAGTCCACGTCCTTCGCATCCTTGAGCATTTCACCTTCATCTTTGTAATAAATGCTGGCCCGTGAAGTAATACCCGCCGGCAAAAGTAATGTTGCACGCATCTCTTTTGTATAACTTTTCACATATTTCACAACCTCCGGCCGCGTACCTACAAAAGACATTTCTCCGCGAAGCACATTGATAAGCTGCGGGAACTCGTCAATGCGGCAGTTACGGATGACTTTCCCCACCCGGGTCAATCTGGCATCTTCACTGACTGTCACCTGACTGCCGAAACTTTCTGCGTTCTGCACCATAGTACGAAATTTCCAGATGTAAAACTTCTTTCCATACTGTGTAACACGAACCTGTTTGAAAATGACAGGTCCTTTTGAATCCAGTTTGATGGCAGCTGCAATCAACAACATCACCGGCAAAAGCACAAACAACAGAGAAGCCGCCAGTACCACATCCATCAATCGCTTGAATTTTAATTCCGTCTCATGTTTTTTCAGAATATCGTAATATTCTCTAACTTCATCATGCCGCATAAAATCCGGCATCTCGTCCCATTCTCTTAACGTCATATTTTTGTTCCTTTCGTCCCTTTTTGACGGATTATATCATTTACACGTGCCAGAAAACACGGCAAATGGCTATCTTACATCAGACATTCCCTAAATGATTTCACCACATAAGCCACCTCTTCATCTGTCAGCTTTGTATGCAGCGGAAGGGTAATCTCATTTTCAAAAAGAGCATACGCATTCGGATAATTCTCGATAGAAAATCCCATCTTCTTATATGCGCTCAGAAGCGGCAAAGGCTTATAATGCACATTCGTTGCCACCCCTTTTTGCGCCATCCGAGTGATGATTTCGTTACACATCTCCCTGTTTTTTCCGGTCACACGTACAAGATAAAGATGTCCGCTGGACGAATAGTCCTTTCCGTAGTGGCAAAGTACCGTCACAGGCAAATCGGCGAATGCATCATCGTACTGCCCGATAATCTGTCTTCTGCGAGCCAGAATCTGCGGATAACGCCTCAGCTGAACCAGACCTATTGAAGCCATGATATCTGTCATGTTACATTTAAAATATGGGGCGACGATATCATATTCCCACGCTCCAAGCTGTGTCTTGGCAAGAGCATCTTTGGACTGCCCATGCAGAGACAGCAGCATATACTGCCTGTAAAGTTCTTCATCATCTACACCCTCTATCGGCCGCCATGTCACTGCACCACCCTCGGCTGTTGTCAGATTCTTGACTGCATGAAATGAAAAGCTGGTAAAGTCAGCTGCATTCCCGCACATTACACCTTTCCGGCTTGCACCAAACGCATGGGCCGCATCTGCAAGCACTACGACTCTGCCTATTTTTTTCTGCAGCTCATTTGCCGGGCAAAACAGTTCTCTTTTTTTCTCGACAATTTCAAAAATAGTGTCGTAATCACACATCACCCCGGCCAGATCCACCGGTATAATGGCCTTCGTCCGTTCAGTGATCGCTGCTTCCAACTTCTCGTAATCCATCTCATAAGAATCTTTGGCTGTGTCTATAAGAATCAGACGCGCCCCGACATGAGCAGCTACACTTGCCGATGCGGTGTAAGTATAAGCGGAAGTGATCACCTCGTCACCCTCGCCTATACCCAGCATACGAAGAGTCATCTCCATACAGGCAGTCGCCGAATTTAAACAGACCACGCGGTTTGTGCCCATGAAAACCGCCAACTCTTTCTCAAACTGTTTTGTTTTTGGACCTGTCGTAATCCATCCGTTTCGCAGAGTGTCTGCGACTTCGGTAATTTCCTCCTCCGTGATATCCGGCGGAGAAAAAGAAATCTGCATCTTTTCCATTTTATTTTATCTTCCTCTAGTTCAGTCACTGTTCGCAGTAACCTTATCTTGCCATTTTCTCAAGCTTTCTATACTTTTCCCACGTTTCAAAGCGTACCTTTTTCTTATATTCCAGCAGACCGCACTCTTTGATATCCTGCAAAAGTTTCCTCGCAAGCTCCTTTTGATTCTGTGGATGAAACTGAATCAAATCGGGAACGATAAAATCAATCATCCACTCAAAATATTCCTTGCCCCACTTTTCCAAAAAACCCTTCTCTCTCCAGTACAGTGTACTGATGCGCAGATTATCTACATGCTGCTTCAGCTTTTTGTCCTTTTCGGCACCATACCTGAACATCGAAGAGCCGGGACGGAAACAGCGATAATGGTGAAGTTTATCATCAATGAACAGAATTCCCTTCTGCACATTTGGCATAACTGCCACCAAAAAAATCATATCCTCACCCAGACTGATTTTCTCTTCAAACCGAAAATGTTCTCTCTCCAGCAGTTCTCTGGAAAAAGCATGATTCCACACGAACGGAGTGGCACTGCGCTCCTTAAACAGTGCCGCGGGCACAAATTCCGGATAATATGCCTTCTCACAATCCAGTTTCCACGGTACCCAATCTTCCGGTTCCGGCAGTTCCGGAAACGGTTTTGAGCCAAAAATAATGATATCTGCATAATTACTGATGTACGCTTCATAAATTCGCTCACACGCATTATATTCCAGATAGTCATCGGAGTCCAAAAAGACAATGACATCTCCCGTTGCATAATCCAGACCGACATTTCGTGCAGACGAAATACCGCCGTTTTCTTTCTCCAGCAAAACAATACGGTCGTCCATCTCCATATACGGTTTTAATATCTCCACAGACCTGTCTGTAGTCCCGTCATTGACACACACAATCTCAATGTCAGAAAGTGTCTGTTTCACGACACTTGTCAGGCAGCGGCTCAAATAGGATTCCACATTATAAATCGGTATGATTACCGAGACCTTGGGATTTCTTTCCATAGCAGCCTCCTCAAAATTTTTTTACAGGCTAATTTGAATGTATAAACAACTCCATCATCCTTAACACTCTGGATTCCACCTTTGATTTTTCTCGGCACGAATGTAATCATGCGGCCAATCCGATAGGATAAGGACTGCTTGATCTCCATCAATTCTTTCGTGGAATATCCGGGCTGATTTAGCGCCTTTTCCGTATACCAGCCGACGGGGTCTTCCACAAGTGCCTTGACCGATTGCCACTTATACTCTTCAAAAAATGTACTGTCCATCGTTCCTGTCTTAAAATCCTCGCAAAATTCCCGTGAAATCTGTTCCACGAACAAATATCTGTATTTTGGCGACAGTCTGTCAAAATTCCACATGTATGCATCGTATTTTATGCGGTTGCAAACACATTCCAGCATTCCTCTGTTAAATGGATTTGTCTCCAAAAAGCGCTTGATCTCCGCATATTCGTCACACACACAGAACACCTTGCTCTGTGAATTGATAGAAGAGCTCTCGTTATCCTGACGGTAATGCACAAAAGCCTCACGAAGAATCTGTACTCGTTTTGCAAGTGCCATCACTTTAAAATTGAATGACGTATCTTGAAAAGACGCTCCCGGTGTCTCCAAAAACCGGATGCCATTCTGGCGAATGAATTCTGTGCGGTAAATGGCAGACCAGATGCTTGGTTTTAAATTGAAAAATTCCACCATCTCCATCGGAGCGTCAAAATCCCATGCCGGACAAAATGTCCTTTTCTCTGTGCTTTTGGATGCAATCTCATACTTTTCATTTTGAGGTACGCCGGTTCCATAATAAAACCAGAAACTGGATTTCACCATATCCAGCTCATTCTCATGGGCTGTACTGTACAGTTTTTCATACATTGTAAGTTCGGCAAAATCATCGGACTCCAAAATACCGATATATTCTCCCGACGCCATATCTGTCTCTTATACACATCTCCGAGCCCACGAGACCGTACTAGATCT
>CALZPS010000100.1 GCA_945827765.1 uncultured Lachnospiraceae bacterium
TCCCAGATTGCTCCGACTAAATCATTCTCATAACTGATAGAACCACTTTTTTCCCCGGCGATTTTTTCAAATTCTTTGCCTTCTTCTGTCCCTGCCGTGCGTCCGTCAAAGCCGATTACTCCCCCTTCACACAGCTCGTTTCTCAAAAAATCATTGATTTCAGGCACACCTTCTTCACCGCTTTTCATCAGGGTTATGCCTGTTCCTTCAAGCTGTGCTGCCGCCTGCAGGAAGTATCTTCCGTCTGTCCAAAAATAAGCTTTATCACGCATTACAACTGCGGTGCCCGCCGAGCCGGTGAATCCGGTCAAAAATGCCCTCGCTTTAAAATGTTCCCCCACATATTCACTTTGATGATAATCCGCAGTCGGCACAATATAAGCATTTATTCCCTGCTCACACATCAATGCCTGCAATGCGGAAATTCTTTCTGTCACCTTCATGGTCTGTATTCTCCTATCTCAAAAATAAGTTAGCGGCAGAGAAAAGAATCTCTGCCGCCAAGAACTCATTATACCGGATATGCCCCATTTTCCGTATCTGCTACTGTTGCATCCACTTTTGTCTGCTGTGCATCACGGTACTTGAAGTAATCCATTGCAACCTGCGGGAACAATGCGTAAGATAATACATCTTCATCCTGCTGTATATACTGCGCACACTCTTTGCGGAGTGTATCCAGCTCATTATCAATCAAATCAGCCGGACGACAGGTAATGATTTCAGCATCTTCGCCGATAACCTTTTTCTGAACTTCCGGGTTAAATGGTTTCACAGTTGCGCCATATTTTCCGGACAGGATGTCTTTTGTTTCTTTTGTTGCCATCTTATAACGCTCGCCCATCAATACGTTAAATACAGCCTGTGTACCAACAATCTGGGAAGACGGAGTAACAAGCGGCGGCTCGCCAAGGTCTTTACGCACACGCGGAACCTCTTCCAATACATCATAGAACTTGTCCGCTGCACCCTGCTCTGCAAGCTGAGATGTCAGGTTGGACAACATACCACCCGGCACCTGATATAACAATGTCTTGATATTTACGCCCATATTCTTCGGATTGAGCAGACCGCTTTCCAGTGCCTCATCACGAATCGGGCGGAAATAATCTGCAATCTCAGACAGAAGTGTCTGATCCAGCCCGGTATCATATGGAGTACCTTTGAAAGTCTCAACCATAACTTCCGTAGCAGGCTGAGAAGTTCCCAGTGCAAATGGGGAAATGGCCGTATCAATGATATCGGCACCTGCCTCAACAGACTTCAGATAGGTCATGGAAGCCACACCGGAAGTATAGTGGGTATGCATCTCTATCGGGATACTAACCGCCTCTTTCAATGCGGTAACCAAATCAGTTGCCTGATACGGGCAAAGCAGACCAGCCATATCCTTTACACAGATGGAACTTGCGCCCATATCTTCGATTCTCTTTGCCAAGTCCATCCAGTATTCCATAGTATATGCCTCACCCAAAGTATAAGACATTGCCACCTGTGCATGTGCACCCTCTTTGTTGGCAGCAGACACTGCGGTCTGAAGGTTACGCATATCGTTCAGGCAGTCAAAAATACGGATGATATCAATACCGTTTGCCACAGATTTCTGCACAAAATACTCTACCACATCATCTGCATACGGACGATATCCAAGGATATTCTGTCCGCGGAACAGCATCTGCAATTTTGTGTTTTTGAATCCGTCACGGAATTTACGAAGTCTCTCCCATGGATCCTCTTTCAGGAAACGCAAGGATGCATCAAATGTTGCACCGCCCCAGCATTCTACTGCATGGTAGCCGACTTTATCCATCTTTTCCACGATAGGCATCATCTGTTCTGTTGTCATTCTGGTGGCAATCAAAGACTGATGCGCATCACGCAGGATAGTTTCTGTAATTTTTACTGGTTTTTTTACAATCTCTGCCATTTATTTATCCTCCATTTTTACTTTACACCAAATATAGCCATAAAGGTTCCGGCCGCCACCGCGGTACCGATAACGCCTGCTACGTTCGGTCCCATTGCATGCATCAGCAGGAAGTTGGTCGGATCTGCCTCCGCGCCGACTTTCTGTGAAACTCTGGCTGCCATCGGAACTGCCGATACACCGGCCGAACCAATCAGCGGATTTACCTTGCCGCCTGTAGCCTTGCACATAAGCTTACCGAATAATACACCGGCAGCAGTACCAAATGCAAAGGCAATCAGTCCCAGTGCTACGATTTTCAAGGTATCCCAGTTCAAAAACGCTTCTGCACTCGTGGTTGCACCTACGGAAGTACCCAGCAGGATAACAACGATATACATCAATGCATTGGATGCCGTATCTGTCAGCTGTCTTACCACGCCACACTCTTTGAACAGGTTACCGAGCATCAGCATTCCTACCAATGGTGCTGTTGTCGGAAGAATCATACACACAACAATCGTAACTACGATTGGGAAGAGTATACGCTCAAGTTTGGAAACCGGACGAAGCTGTTCCATTTTGATCTTACGCTCTTCTTCAGTTGTCAAAAGTTTCATAATCGGCGGCTGGATTATCGGCACCAGTGCCATATAAGAATATGCTGCCACGGCAATCGGTCCCATCAATCCTGTCTGGGATAATTTTCCTGCCAGAAAGATAGATGTCGGGCCGTCTGCTCCGCCTATGATAGAGATGGCAGCAGCCGCTTTGTCAGAGAATCCCATCGCCATTGCACCCAAATATGCGGCAAAAATACCAAACTGTGCCGACGCACCAAGAAGAAAGCTCTTTGGATTGGCAATCAATGGACCAAAGTCAGTCATCGCACCTACTCCAAGGAAAATCAAAGAAGGAAGAATCGACCACTCGTCCAAAATATAAAAGTAATAAAGAAGTCCGCCGGTTCCATTCGCGGCATCCTCTGCATGCAGCATAATATCCGGATAGATATTTACAAGCAGCATACCAAATGCAATTGGAACAAGCAAAAGCGGTTCAAAGCCAAACCGGATTGCTAAAAACAGGAAAAAACATGCAACAGCAATCATAATCAGGTTTCCGACAGTCAGGTTCAGAAACGCGGTCTGCTGGATGAGGTTTCCTAATGTATTTGAAATGTATTCCATTTGTCAAACCTCCTGGTAAACTAGTTTAATGTAGCCAGAACTGCTCCTGCTTCAATAGCATCGCCGACCGCCACATCAATACTTGCAACTGTTCCTGCCTCAGGAGCAACAACCGGGATTTCCATCTTCATTGCCTCGATGATAACCACAGCATCGCCGGCCTGTACACTCTGTCCCACGCTTGCTTCAATTTTGAATACTTTACCTGCCGCACCTGCTTTTACTTCAATACTGCCTGCGCCTGCCGCTGCTTTCGGAGCTGCTGCCGGAGCCGGTGCTGCCACAGGAGCTGCTGCCGGAATCGGAGCTGCTGCTCTTGCAGCCGGTGCTGCGCCCGCACCTTTCTCTTCTACTGTCACGTCATATACATTTCCGTTTACTGTAATGGTATAATTTTTCATTTTTCCTTCCTCCTGTTAATTCCATCTGTTGGATTTTCTTCTCTTTATAGAACGAACGATGAAACCGTCCGTTGATGTTCCTTCCGCTGCCGCAATGGCTGCCGCAATGACTGCCACAAGTTCTGCGTCATTTGCTGCCGCAGATGCCGCTGCCGGTGCCGGCACTTTTGCTGCCGGAGCCGCCGGTTTTGCCGGTGCTGCCGCCGGAGCTTTCGTTTCTTTGTTCTTGCCGCCCTTGAATTTCTTTTCAATCGCAGGAATAAAACCAAACAAGGAAATAATAAATGAAATGAAAATCAATACTACAAATACGGTTCCCATTCCCAGAACAGTGTTTAGCCCTGCTTTTGTCAGGATTTCTGAAAGCTCATAATTTGCATTAAATGTGATGCTCTCCATATAAGATTTTTCGTTAAAGGCAAATTCAATCGTTCCGGAGCGGGTTTCGCCTTCAAAATCTGCAATCAACTTCACACCGTCACTGGTCACTTCGGTATTTGTCCAGTTGAAATCTACCAGTGTACCACACTCATTTTTATTTGCCTGCCATGCTTCCCACATACCGCGGAACGCATCAGCTTCTAACTTGAGACCGGTGTTGAACATAATTGTATCAATCGAAAAATCATTCATATTGTATATTTCGTTCAGAGTATCTTCCGATTCGCCCTCAAAAACACTCATGACCATCATTGCCTGCTGCTGCAGGGCAGCCTCATCGTATGTCGCCGCCTCCTTCGCACTTCCGCAGCCGGCAAGACTGAGCACGAGAATCAGGACGAGTCCTAATAAGCTGATTTTTTTCTTCACTTCGCCTCACCTCACTAAACCGTACCATGTTTCTTGTCCGGCCGGTTTTCTCTCTTCGTGAACAGCATCTCAAATGCGCCGATCACATATTTTCTTGTGTCTGCCGGTTCGATGATTGCATCAACATAACCTCTTCTGGCTGCAGACATTGGGCTGGACTGCAGTGCTTTATACTCTGCCGCCTTCTCCTTTATCGTCTCCGCATCGGAGTCCGCATACATAATCTTCGCTGCCGCATTGGCATCCATCATGCCGATTTCTGCGCCGGGCCATGCATAAACCATATCAGCGCCGAGAGACTTGCTGTTCATCGCAACATACGCGCTGCCATATGCCTTGCCGACGATCACATTTACTTTTGCCACAGTCGCATTTGCAAATGCATAGGTCATCTTTGCCACGCATCTTGCCATATCCTTCTCAGATTCTTTTGTCGCCTCATATCCGGTTACATTTGTAAGTGTCAGGATTGGGATATTGAATGCATCACAGAAATTGATGAAATCTGCTGCTTTCTTACATCCGTCAACTGTCAGGACAGTTTTCAGTTCTTCCACGCCGCCATCTACATCATAGATTTTGGAGCGGTTTGCAATAGCTCCCACCGTCATACCATTCAAACGGATCAGGCCTGTCACCATTTCTTTGCCATAATTTTTCTTTGTCTCAAAAAATGCATTGTCATCAGATATTGTCGCCAATGCAATACCTGTATCCTCTGCTGCATTTGCCAAATCTGCACATACACGATTCAAATCATCCATGCATTCAGAGTAAGACATATCATCTTCGTTATTTGCCGGCAGAATGCAGACCAGAGAACGGATCTGAGAAAGAATCTCATCCTCGCTGCCGATAACATCAACCAGCCCTGCCGTTTCACTCTGATACTGTGCGTTGGAAGTATCACACTTGGAAATCTCATTTCCATCCAGAGCATTTGGAGAATTTACAAACAGTTTTCCCTGCTTGCTCTCCATAAAGGTAAAGTCTGTAAGTCCCGGAATCACTGCCAGTCCACCGCCGCACATTCCAAAAATCGCTGTAATCTGCGGAATCACACCGGAAGCGAGTGCCTGTTTCTGATACAAGCTGCCAAAAGCCTCTAAGGCATCTGTTGCCTCCTGCAGTCTGAGTCCTGCACAGTCAACCAATCCGATGACCGGTGCTCCCATCTTCATAGCCATATCATAGATGTTTGCAATCTTCTTCGCATGCATCTCGCCGACTGCACCTTTCAATACGGTCGCATCCTGGCTGTAAACATACACAAGATTTCCATCAATCACTCCATATCCGGTAATTACACCGTCGGACGGAGTATCCGTTGCCTGCAAGTTGAAATCTGTATTTCTTGCGGTAACTGCACCGCCAATTTCAACAAAGCTGCCCGCATCAAGCAGTGTGGCAATTCTTCTGCCTGCCGGGTTTCCAGTTGCATTGTAGCTCATCTTATAGCCCTCCATAAACATTTGTTATAAAAAATAAAACCAAAATTTTTGCCTAGTATAGTATAAACTATATTTCCTGAAATTTCAATTCATTTATTTTATTTCTGTTGATTTCTGAACTGAACCGGAGTCATTTCATATGCCCGTTTAAACAGACGATTAAAATGCTCCACATTCTGATATCCAACAGATTCCGCAATACTCTCCACGCTGGCATTGCTGCTCTTGAGCATCGCTCTGGCTTTCTTTAAACGTACTTTCTGAACAATATCGCCGAAAGTCATTCCTGACTTTTCCTTAATGTATTTGGAAAGATACGGTTTAGAGAGAAAAAACTTTTCCGACAAATCATCCAGTGTTACTGTTTTATAATTTTCATAAATAAAATTCGTCATCTCCAGCAGTCTGGCATC
>CALZPS010000101.1 GCA_945827765.1 uncultured Lachnospiraceae bacterium
GATCTAGTACGGTCTCGTGGGCTCGGAGATGTGTATAAGAGACAGGGTTGAAGCTCCGATGCCAAAACCGCTGAATAATAATGAGAAGAAACAGGCGGAAGAGAGCAGAAGTCCGTTTTTGTTAAGACCGCAAAAGGCAGATTCTGCAGATTTGCAGGTGCGTGAAGTTCATAATTATCAGGCGAAGGCAGCGGATATGAACAATGCTCAGGTGAAAACTGAGGATAAATACAATGTCCCGGCGAAGGCAGCGGATGTTTCCGCACAGGATAAAACAAATCCGGCGCAAAAGGATGAGGAATATTTCCTGCAGAAAATGCGGGAGCGTGTGCTGGCATACCATAATCGTTCTTCATCGGCCAGGACAGAAGTACAAGAAGAGAGCATACCGGAAACGCGCCAACTGAATTTGTTCGAAGACCATCTGCTCAAGAGAGAAAAAAAAGCAGACTATACTCTGGTCGGACAAGTGTTTGACACGTACTGGCTCGTACAGTTTCAGGATCAGCTTTATATTATAGATCAGCATGCGGCACACGAACGGGTTTTGTATGAGAAAACGTTGCGGGAGATGAAAAACCGTGAATATACTTCCCAATATTTAAGCCCTCCGATTATTCTTACACTCACGATGCAGGAGGAAGAACTGTTAAAGAACCATATGGAACGGTTTTCCGGAATCGGATTTGAGATTGAGCCGTTCGGAGGCGATGAGTATGCGGTGCGGGCTGTACCGGACAATCTGTTTGGCATAGCCAAAAAAGAGTTATTAATTGAAATGCTTGACCAGCTTTCAGATGAACTTTCAACCAATATGACACCGGAGTTGATTGATGAAAAAATCGCCTCGATGTCGTGCAAGGCTGCTGTGAAAGGCAACAATCGTTTGTCTGCGCGGGAAGTGGACGCATTAATCAGCGAACTTCTGACTTTGGAGAATCCATATCACTGCCCACACGGCAGACCGACTATTATTTCCATGTCTAAAAAAGAGCTGGAAAAGAAATTTAAGAGGATTGTGTAAATGAAAAAACCATTGGTCATTCTGGCCGGACCGACTGCAGTCGGCAAGACAAAGGCATCCATCGGTCTGGCGAAGGCAATCGGCGGAGAAATCATCTCTGCCGATTCAATGCAGGTATACCGCTATATGGATATCGGCTCGGCGAAAATCAGCCCTCAGGAAATGCAGGGAGTTCCACATTATCTTGTGGATGTACTAGATCCGCGGGATGAATTTCACGTGGTACGTTTTCAGCAGATGGCAAAACAGGCGATGGAAGAAATATATTCTCACGGAAACATTCCAATCCTGGTGGGCGGTACCGGGTTTTACATTCAGTCTGTACTCTATGACATTGACTTTGCTGCTGACGGGGAAGACAGCGCATACCGAAAAGAACTGGAGCAGTTGGCGCAGGCAAATGGGGCAGAGTATCTCCATCAGAAATTAAAAGAAGTGGATTTCGAGTACGCAGCGCAGGTACATGCCAACAATGTCAAGAAGGTAATACGGGCGCTGGAATTTTATCATCAGACCGGAAAGAAACTATCTGCACATAACATCGAACAACGGAGCAAAGAGTCCGGGTACAATTTTGCATACTTCGTATTAAATGACAGGCGGGCGCACCTTTATCAGCGTATCGATCTACGTGTAGAACAAATGCTGAAAGACGGACTGGTAGAAGAGGTAACCCGCCTGAAAGGAATGGGCTATACCCGGGATATGGTTTCCATGCAGGGATTGGGCTACAAGGAAATGCTCGATTATCTGGATGGACGTATCTCACTTGAAGAGGCGGTAGAAATCATTAAGCGAGATACCAGACATTTTGCCAAACGTCAGATTACCTGGTTTAAACGAGAAAAGGATGTGTGCTGGATTGATAAAAGTCAATTGGACAATCGGGAAGATTTGGTTTTGGAAACGATGCTTTCCGTATTGAGAGAACGAAGGATTTTTCCATGCACACCGCAGTGAGAGTGCCGAAAGGAAATCTTGAAAATAGAAATAAACGGACAGGAGAGAGAAAAATGTCAATCGATTTTGAAGAAATGTATCAAACATTGGGAATTTCCAAAGAAGTATATGAGGCAGGAAAAAGAGTGGAGACGCTTTTGATGCCGAGATTTCAGGAGTTTGACCGCACAGCCGAATATAACCAATTAAAAGTGCTGCATGCCATGCAGAAGAACCGGGTCAGTGAAGGATGCTTTCAGCCGTCGAGCGGATACGGTTACAACGATTTGGGACGAGACACACTGGAGCAGGTTTATGCAGATGTATTTCATACGGAATCTGCGCTTGTAAGACCGCAGATTACTTGTGGAACCCACGCTCTGGCATTGGCACTGGCAGCCAATCTGCGCCCGGGGGATGAATTGCTTTCTCCGGTCGGAAAGCCGTATGATACACTCGAGGAGGTTATTGGAATCAGACCTTCCAATGGCTCGTTAGCCGAATATGGAATTACTTACCGTCAGGTGGAACTTCTGGAGGATGGCTATTTTGACTATCCGGCGATTGAAAAGGCAATCAATGAAAAGACAAAGCTTGTCACTATCCAGCGTTCCAAAGGATATCAGACAAGGCCGAGTTATTCGGTGGAAAAAATCGGGGAGCTGATTTCCTTTGTCAAAAAAATCAAACCGGATGTTATCTGTATGGTAGATAACTGTTATGGAGAATTTGTAGAAACCATTGAGCCGAGTGATGTCGGCGCAGATATGGTGGTGGGCTCCCTGATTAAAAATCCGGGCGGCGGTCTGGCACCTATCGGGGGCTATGTGGCAGGCAGAGCCGATTTGATTGAAAACTGTGCTTACCGTCTGACTTCTCCGGGACTTGGCAAAGAAGTCGGGGCGACGCTTGGCGTGACACAGTCTTTCTATCAGGGATTTTTCCTTGCACCGACAGTCGTCTCCAGTGCTTTAAAGGGAGCAGTTTTTGCAGCCAATCTGTATGAGTGTTTAGGATTTCCGGTGATACCGAATGCTACGGAATCGAGACATGATATTATTCAGGCAGTAACGCTTGGCAGCGCCGAGGGAGTGATTGCATTTTGTCAGGGGGTGCAGGCGGCGGCGCCGGTGGACAGTTATGTCAGCCCGCAGCCGTGGGCGATGCCTGGCTATGACAGTGATGTTATCATGGCAGCGGGTGCGTTCGTACAAGGCTCATCCATCGAGCTGAGCGCAGACGGACCGGTAAAACCACCTTATGCGGTTTATTTTCAGGGTGGCCTGACATGGCCGAGCGCAAAACTGGGCATTTTGAAATCGTTGCAGTATCTGGTGGACGCAGGTGTTGTTTCACCAGAGCATTTACAGAAAATATGATATTTTCTGACTTAAAACATGAGGTGACAGAAAAATGGGATACGTAGTAATTATCGGCGGCGGAGCATCCGGAATGATGGCAGCAGTCGCTGCCGCCTCTGCCGGGGCAAAGGTGACGATTGTCGAGCATAAAGACCGGGTCGGAAAGAAACTGCTGTCCACCGGGAACGGAAAATGTAATTTCACAAATGCCAGTCAGTCCGCCGACTGTTACCATTCAGATAATAAAGGATTTGCATGGAAGATTGTCTGCCGTTTTGACGAAAAAGCAGTGTGTGATTTTTTTCGTGAACTTGGCGTTTATCCGAAAGAACGAAATGGCTGCTATTATCCGCACAGTGCTCAGGCATCCTCCGTCCTCGACGTACTGAGGATGGAGCTGGAGCGGCTTCATGTCACGATTCTCACAGGACAGGAATGCAGGGGCATTCTTTCCCGAAAAGGGAAATTCCATATCGAACTGAATGACAGAGAACTGATTTGCGACAAAGTAATCCTTGCTGCGGGTTCCAAAGCCGCCGCCGTGACCGGATCCGACGGCTCCGGCTATATACTTGCAAAAAAACTGGGGCATCACCTGATTCCGGTATTGCCGGCGCTGGTACAGTTAAAATGTGCCGAGTCTTTTTATAAAAGTATCTCCGGGGTACGGATCAACGCAAAGGTATCTCTTTTTACGGAAGAAACACTTCTGGCATCGGATCAGGGAGAAGTCCAGCTCACGGCATATGGTATTTCCGGTATTCCTACATTTCAGGTGAGCCGATATGCGGCGAAAGCATTGTATGCGGGGAAAAAAGTGACGGCAAGGCTTGATTTTGCTCCGGAGATGTCCTTTGATGAGTTATTGTCATTTTTTATACAGCGTGCTCAGACACGTCCGCAGAAAAAAGCGGAAGAGTTTCTAACCGGTATGTTTCCCAAAAAACTAAATGATTTATGGATTCGCCTCTGTGACATCGAGCGTAGCAAAGAGGCGGGCAGTCTGACGAAAAGGGAACTGGTCAAACTAACGGCGATGATCAAAGAGTTTTCTACGCATGTCACATCCACGAATTCGTTTGAACAGGCACAGGTGTGTTGTGGGGGCATCGACACCAGAGAGGTGAATCCGCTCACACTGGAATCCAGGCTGGTTCCAGGAATGTATTTTGCAGGAGAAATTTTAGATGTTGACGGACCATGTGGTGGTTATAATCTGCAGTGGGCATGGTCGAGTGGTCATGTGGCGGGAAGGGAGGCAGCAAATGCTTCGTATCAATCAATTAAAACTAGAACCGGGGCACAGTGAGCAGGAATTAAAAGAAAAAATATTGCATGTACTCCGAATAAAACCGGAAGAACTTCTGGAATATCATATTTTTAAGCGTTCCATTGATGCACGTAAAAAGCCGGATGTATATTACTCTTATACGATTGATTTTCACGCAAAAGATGAAAGGCGGATTCTGCAAAAATGTAAATCCCGGGTTCAGCCGGTCTCGGTAGTAAAATATCAGGTTCCGGCTCACGGTAAGCTTCCGATGAGTATGCGGCCGGTGATTGTCGGCGCCGGACCGGCGGGACTGTTTTGTACCTATTTGCTGGCAAGAGAGGGATATCGTCCGATTCTGTTGGAACGCGGGGCTGCTGTGGAAGAGCGTCTGAAAGATGTGGAGCAATTCTGGCAGACCGGTGTTTTGAATCCTGCGTCTAATGTACAGTTTGGAGAGGGCGGTGCCGGAACGTTTTCCGACGGTAAATTAAACACGACCGTGAAAGAGCAGTATGGACGAAATCGTTTTGTGCTGGATACATTCGTCCGTTTTGGAGCATCCGAGCAGATTCTTTACGAGCAAAAGCCACATATCGGAACGGATATTTTGACAGACGTCGTACGTAATATGCGCAAGGAAATTCTTGCTCTGGGAGGCGAAGTCCGCTTTCATTCTCAGGTCACGGACATGGAAGAAGAGTTGACTGAAGCCGGAAAAGTTATCAAAAGTGTCACTGTAAACAAGACAGATAAGTTGTATACACGTATACTTGTTCTGGCGATTGGCCACAGTGCAAGAGATACATTTCAAATGTTGTCTGAACACCAGATTCCGATGGAAGCAAAAGCATTTGCCGTTGGAGTGCGTGTGGAGCATCCACAGGAGATGATTCAATATTCACAATATGGCGCAGAGGCAGCCGGAAAACTTCCGCCGGCATCCTACAAACTCACGCATAATCTGGAAGACGGCCGTGGAATTTATACTTTCTGTATGTGTCCGGGCGGTTTTGTAGTCAACGCATCTTCAGAAGAAGGTCGTTTAGCAGTCAACGGGATGAGTTATTCTTCACGAAACGGGGAAAATGCCAACAGCGCCGTCGTTGTCACGGTCACTCCCAAGGACTACGGGACGGACAATGCTCTTTCCGGAATGGAATTTCAGCGGCGGCTGGAAGAGAAAGCGTACCAGATCGGACAAGGAAAAATCCCGGTTCAGTGCTTTGCTGATTTTTGTGCTGACCGCTGTACAAAAGAATTGGGAGAGATTACTCCCCAAACCAGAGGAGGATACCAATTCGCCAATGTGCGTTCCATTTTTCCTGAGGAACTTGCAGGTGCGCTGCAGCAGGGAATTGTGGCGATGGATAAAAAGATACAAGGATTTGCCCGCCCGGATGCGGTTCTGTCCGGCGTGGAAAGCCGTACCTCATCCCCGGTACGTCTGATACGAAATGATTTCCTGGAGTGTGAATTAAAAGGCGTTTATCCCTGCGGCGAAGGTGCGGGTTATGCCTGTCTCTTATACACATCTCCGAGCCCACGAGACCGTACTAGATC
>CALZPS010000102.1 GCA_945827765.1 uncultured Lachnospiraceae bacterium
ACGGGAAAGGGTGGCGTATGTCTGGTTACGAGCGGCCCGGGGGCGACGAATCTGGTGACGGGACTGGCGACGGCAAATTATGACAGCGTACCGCTGGTATGTTTTACCGGACAGGTGGCAAAACATCTGATTGGGAATGACGCCTTTCAGGAGGTGGATATCGTCGGTATCACCCGCAGTATCACAAAGTATGGAGTGACCGTGCGCAACCGTGCCGATTTGGGAAGGATTATCAAGGAGGCATTTTATATTGCAAGGACAGGACGGCCGGGACCGGTGCTGATTGATTTGCCGAAAGATGTGATGGCGGAGCTTGGCAGCGCGGACTATCCGAAGAATGTAAATATCCGTGGGTATAAACCTGCGAACGGTGTACATATCGGACAGTTAAAACGTGCGGTCAAAATGCTGGAGAGAGCGCAGAGACCATTGTTTTTGGCTGGCGGCGGGGTGGTGATTTCCAGAGCTCATGAAATTTTCACGGAAGTGGTGGAGAAGACGAATGTGCCGGTCGTGACAACGGTCATGGGGCGGGGAGCGATTCCCACGAATCATCCGCTCTATATCGGCAATCTGGGGATGCATGGAGCGTATGCATCCAATATGGCGGTGAGCGAGTGTGATTTACTGTTTTCCATCGGTACTCGTTTCAATGACCGAATCACCGGAAAGCTGCACGCGTTTGCCCCAAAGGCTCAGATCGTACATATTGATATTGATACTGCATCCATTTCCAGAAATATTTCCGTGGATGTGCCGATTGTGGCCGATGCCAAAGAGGCGCTCACTAAGATGAATGAGTATGTGTCAGAGTGCGGCAGTAAAAAATGGTTGAAACAGATCGAGGACTGGAAACAGGAGCATCCGCTCACAATGCGCGAGCGTGCGAATATGGGACCAAAGGATATCATTGATGAGATCAATCGTCAGTACGATGAGGCGATTATTGTCACCGATGTCGGCCAGCATCAGATGTTTGCGGCACAGTATACAGAGATTACGGAGAAGAAACAGATTATTATGTCCGGCGGTTTAGGGACAATGGGATATGGATTTCCGGCGGCCATCGGCGCAAAACTGGGGAATCCCGACAAGCCGGTCATTATGATTGCCGGGGACGGTGGAATGCAGATGAACATTCAGGAATTTGCCACGGCAGTGTTGGAAGAACTTCCGTTGGTATTGTGTGTGTTCAATAACACTTATCTTGGCATGGTTCGCCAGTGGCAGAAACTTTTTTACGGAAAGCGTTACAGTATGACTAATATGCGCTCCGGTGCTTTGTTCCGCCGCACGAACGGCGAGGAGATGCCGGAGTATACGCCGGATTTTGTGAAACTGGCAGAAAGCTACGGAGCCAGAGGAATCCGGGTGGAGCGTCGGGAGGATATCGCTGCGGCATTTGCGGAGGCAAAGAAAAACACTAAGACGCCGACATTAATTGAATTTATCATTGACCCGGAGGAAATGGTCTATCCGATGATTCAGCCGGGCGGTACGCTGGAAGAAATGATCCTGGACTGCTGACAGATGCAGACAGCGTTTACGAAATAATCAGGAGGATGCAAAATGGATAATAATATAAAAAAGCGTTGGATTTCACTATATGTGGAAAATCAAGTGGGAGTACTATCCAAGATTTCCGGTTTGTTTTCTGCGAAATCCTACAATCTTGACAGTCTGACGGTAGGTACGACGGAGGATCCGACGATTTCCCGGATGACGATTGCAACTGTCAGTGATGACGAGACGTTTGAACAGATTAAAAAGCAGTTAAACCGCTTGGTGGAAGTGATCAAAGTCATTGATTTTACAGATGTATTTGTGCGTATGAAAGAGATACTTTACGTGAAAGTAAAGAAGTGTACGCGTGAAGACAAGACAGAGCTTTTCCAGATTGCAGAGACATTCAAGGCGCGTGTGATTGATTATGGAAAGGACAGTGTCCTTCTGGAATTTGTGCAGACAGCAACGAAGAATGATGCTGTGATAAAACTTATGAAAGATGAGTTTAAAGATATTGAAGTTGTGCGTGGAGGAAGTGTGGGAATCGAATCTATCAGCATGATGGAACGGTAAGCATGTGGAATTGTGCATGGAGGGGTGACTGCTTCGCAGTCCGAATTTGAAATTCAACATATTCTCTTACGTGCAAGCACGACGATGATATGTTGGATTCCAAATCGGCTGTGAATCGCAACCAATTGTCCACAAAAAACCGAGTGCACTCTTGATTTTTGATATGAGAAGTATTATAATCAGACATTAAGAAAACTGCTAATTTATGTTTTTTCATGTAATGGAATGGAGGAGATACAGATGGAGAAGAAAAATATTGACTGGGCGAACCTTGGATTCGGCTACATTCAGACCGAGAAACGATATGTTTCAAATTATAAGAATGGAGCATGGGATGAGGGATGTATTACCGAGGATGCCAATATCGTGATGAATGAGTGCGCGGGTGTGTTACAGTATGCTCAGACAGTTTTTGAAGGAATGAAAGCATATACGACCGAAGACGGACATATTGTTGTATTCCGTCCGGATTTAAATGCACAGCGCATGCTGGATTCGGCAGCTCGTCTGGAGATGCCGCAGTTTCCGGCAGACCGTTTTGTTGATGCAGTCGAGCAGGTTGTAAAGGCAAATGCAGCTTATGTTCCTCCGTATGGTTCAGGAGCATCTTTGTATATCAGACCATATATGTTTGGCATCAACCCGGTTATCGGTGTAAAGCCTGCTGATGAGTATCAGTTCCGTATATTTACTACACCGGTCGGACCATATTTCAAGGGTGGAGCGAAACCGCTTACCATTTGTGTGTCGGATTTTGACCGTGCGGCACCGCACGGAACAGGACATATCAAAGCAGGACTGAATTATGCAATGAGCCTGCATGCGATTGTGACTGCACATGCGAATGGATTCGATGAAAATATGTATCTGGATTCTGCTACAAGGACGAAGGTGGAGGAGACAGGAGGAGCGAACTTCCTCTTTGTGACGAAGGACAACAAGGTTGTGACACCGAAGTCAAATACGATTCTTCCATCCATTACCAGACGCTCTTTGATGTATGTGGCCGAGCATTATCTTGGTCTGGAAGTAGAAGAGAGAGAAATCTATTTTGATGAAGTAAAAGATTTTGCAGAATGTGGTTTGTGCGGAACGGCAGCGGTGATTTCTCCGGTAGGAAAGATTGTCAATCACGGAGAAGAAATCTGTCTGCCGAGTGGTATGGAGAAGATGGGACCAATCACCCAGAAACTGTATGACACTCTGACCGGTATTCAGATGGGACATCTGGAAGCACCGGAGGGATGGATTCACGTGATAGAATAATCAAGACTGTGGATAGTAATAAGAAAAGGCGTGAGTGTTTCCTTGACGAGACACTTGCGTCTTTATTAGTTGCCGGATTATCTGGAAAAACGGATAAATTTAATCCTGCATAGTTTCGTGACAGTCAGGGGAGTATCAATAGGTATGAAGAAGGAGATTATGGCATTGTGTCTGATTGCTTTATTATCGGGCATATGCAGCACGATTACGGCAGAAGCAGGGATTGCGGAAGATGATGCGTTTGCGGGAGCAAAGTGGGAAAAGATTATTGAGGATACGATTGAAGGAGAGCAGGGTGTCGTACAGTCTATGTGTGCCACAGAGCACTACATTGTATGTATGGAGAATACCGGGGATCAAACCGATGCACCGGATATCATTAAGGCATATTACCGCAATAGCGTTGATGCAAATGGCAATCCGGTGGAACAGTATTCTTTGGCAAAACGTGTAGCAGATAAAAATTATGAACATTCAAACGGGATGGCATATAATCCGAAGACCGGTGAAATAGCAGTTGCTTTGTATACCAACAATGATGAACAGAATCGGGGATGTATTTACCTGATGGATGCACAAACTTTTGCTTACAAAGGAAAGGTACAGATTTCAGATCAGTATAATATACTAGGAATTGATTATGATGAAGAGAATGACAGATACCTGATTCAGACCAATGTGGATGGCGGGTATAGTTTTAAGATATTGGACAACCAGTTTCGAATCATAGAAGATCTGGGCGAATATATTGGCACGGCAAAGGGAGACAATTTTCAGGATTTGTGTGTCAGCGGAGACTATATTATTAATTTCCCACTGACTTTATTTCTGGGAATCGGAGATTATATCAATATGTACTCCATTTCACGCAGGGCTCTTGTGTCGGATTCGAAGCTTGATTTTCAGTTTGAAGGCGTTAGCTATGATGAGCCGGAAGGCATTTGTGAGTTGGAGCCGGGAGTGTTTGCAGCCGCCGTTAATGTGGGCTACGAGGATGGAAGGAGAACAGTATGCATTTATAAAACAATGGTTCCTTATGATATTCCGATGAGTATCATGAAGGAGGAAGAAAAGCCGAATGTGCAGGAAACCAAGGGAAATGAGAAGGAAAATCAAATGGGCGGGAGCCGTTTGCTGCATGGAACGTTGATTTGGATCGTGGTGGCTGCAATCGTGATTTCGGGAGCAGTGTTTGGGATATATATGCAGATTTTGCATGTCCGCCGGGAGCGTGCGCGCAAATTGAGAAGAGCGCGGCGTGAGCGTGAGCGAATAAGGGAGATGTTGGAGGAATAGCATGACAAAAGATAAGAGGCAAAAATCATTTCTGAATATATGCAAAACGATAATCGTGGTACTATTTGGTCTGTTGACTATTATACTCTGCACCAGTATTGCCTGGATGTTTGATACCTGGCAGCATTTGTCGATGTCAGAATTACTTTATCAGCTGACTGCTCCGATAGAAGGTACAAACATGGAGATGATAGAAGATTATATGATTTCCTGTATACCGCTGGATGTCATTTGTTTTTCGGTTATGGTCATTCTGTTGACAGCATCACGTAAAAAATGCTATGGAAGAATACTTGGAGGAATTCTGGCTGCATCTGTGGGTCTGTTGACTGTGACCGGTCTTTATACATGGAATCGTTTAGATATCGGAGAGTATATAAAAAATCAGATGACAGATTCCGATTTTATCAATCTCTATTATGTTAGTCCGGCGGAAACAGAACTGGTTTTTCCCGAGAAGAAAAGAAATTTGATTTATATTTTTCTGGAGTCTGTGGAAACAACTTATGCGGATGAAGAAAGCGGTGGTGGGTTTTCTTTTAACTGTATCCCCGAATTGACGGATCTGGCACAGGAATATGAGGATTTTTCAGGAACAGAAGAACAGCTGAACGGCGGAAATGTGATGCCCAATACCAGTTGGACGGCAGCAGCCATGTTTGGTCAGTCGTCAGGACTTCCTTTGATTACGTCGATCGATGCCTCGGCAGCGGCAGAAGAGAGTGCTTTTATGCCGCAGACAATCACGATAGGAGATATTCTGAATGAGGCGGGGTACAATCAGACCCTTTTGATTGGCTCAGATGCGACGTTCGGGAGCCGCAGAACCTTATATACGCAGCACGGAGATTATCAGATTAAAGATTATGAATACGCCCGGGAAGTCGGCTGGATTCCCTGGGATTACAATGTCTGGTGGGGATATGAGGATCAGAAACTATTTGAATTTGCAAAACAGGAGTTGTTGGAGCTTTCGACATCCGATGAACCTTTCAATCTGACGATGCTGACGGTCGATACACATTTTGAGGATGGATATTTTTGCGAACAATGCGAGGATATATTCGATGGAAATGTGTATGCGGATGTCATGGCCTGCTCCAGCAGACAAGTGGCAGAATTTGTGGCATGGGTGCAGGAACAGGAATTCTACGAGAATACGACGATTGTTCTTACAGGTGACCATTTGACGATGGATGCAGATTTCTGTGAGACAGTAGATACTGCATATGAACGCAAAACCTATACGACATATATTAATTCAGCGGTGGAGAGCAAGTCTGATGCATACCGGGTATATACGACACTGGATATGTTTCCCACTACACTTGCAAGTCTGGGCGTGGAGATAAAAGGTAATCGACTGGGACTGGGAACAAATTTGTATTCGGAAGAGAAAACTTTGGCGGAACAGTTCGGAGCTGTCTCTTATACACATCTCCGAGCCCACGAGACCGTACTAGATCT
>CALZPS010000103.1 GCA_945827765.1 uncultured Lachnospiraceae bacterium
ACGCTTAATAATTTAATGAAGTTAAGCTGCAAGGATTATATAATTTACGCATAAAGTGAGGTTCCTTGGATATTTTTAAGGGGAACAGACAGACTAATTATAACAATCAGGAGGTTTTGAAGATGGCTAAGACAATTGTAAAGTTGGGTTATGCACCGACAAGAAGAAGTATTTTCAGCGCACCGGATGCGATTAAGTTCCGCGGGCTGACGGCAGAAAGATTGAAAGAAATCGGCATTGAATTTGTGGATATCACAGACATCAACGAGGAAGGTCTGCTTTATGATGACAATGATGTAGAAAAAATCGCCGCAAAATTTGAGGCGGCGGGCGTGGATGGTCTTTTGCTGGCACACTGCAATTTCGGAACAGAGTATGTCTGTGCGAGACTGGCAAAGCGGCTTGGCGTGCCGGTTCTTTTGTGGGGACCGTTAGATGAGAGACCGGAGGCGGACGGAACGAGACTTCGCGACACACAGTGTGGTTTGTTTGCGACCGGAAAGGTGCTGCGCCGTTTTCAGATTCCGTTTACATATTTGACGAACTGCAGATTGAGTGACCCGGTATTCGAACGTGGCGTAAAAGATTTCCTGACTGTCTGCAATATCGTGAAGAAGTTTAAAAACATCCGCATTTTGCAGATTTCTACCAGACCATTTGACTTCTGGACCACGATGTGCAATGAAGGAGAACTTCTGGAAAAGTTTAACGTACAGCTTGCTCCGATTCCGATGACAGAACTGACAGAGGAAATCAAAGCAGTGAAACAGAATGCAGCTCAAATGTCTGAGATGCTGGATTATATCCATGCAAATATGGACATTAAGATCAAAGACAATGAAGTAGAAAATGTGGCTGCATTGGCGGCTGCCATGAAAAATCTGGTGATAAAATATGGATGCAGTGCGGCGGCAATCCAGTGCTGGAATGCATTGCAGACAGAAATCGGCATTATGCCGTGTGCAGCCAATGCGATTTTGAATGATGAAGGAATTCCGGTTGTGTGTGAGACAGACATTCACGGTGCGATCACTGCTCTGATGGTAGAGGCAGCAGGTATGGGCGAGGACAGAGGATTCTTCGCGGATTGGACCATCCGTCATCCGGATATCGAGAACGGAGAACTCCTGCAGCACTGTGGACCGTGGCCGGTTTCCGTGGCAAAGGAAAAGCCACAGCTGACTTATCCGCTGGCGTTTGATCATCCGGGCAGCCTGACAGCAGAGGCAAAACATGGGGATGTGACCTTGTGCCGTTTTGACGGAGACAACGGGGAATATTCGCTGCTGCTTGGAAGAGCAAAAGGTGTGGATGGACCGAAAGGCATGGGTACCTATTTGTGGGTAGAAGTAGAGAATATCAAGCGTCTGGAGGCGAAGATTGTGGAAGGCCCGTACATTCATCATTGTGTTGGTATCCACAAGGACGTTGTTCCGGTGCTGTACGAGGCATGCAAATATATCGGCATCAAACCGGATCTGTACGACCCGATTGAGGAAGAAGTTAAGGCATATTTGCGCGGAGAGTGAGGAGGAAAATTATGAATTTACAAGCATTGGCATATAAGCTCAGACAGGACACAGTAGACCTTATCCGTGCCGGAAAAGCCGGACATATCGGCGGCGATATGAGTGTGATGGACATTTTGGTGGAGCTATATTTTCGGCAGATGAATATCAGCCCGGAAAATATGGATTCGCCTGACCGGGATTTGTTTGTGTTGAGTAAAGGACATTCCGTGGAGGCATATTATTCTGTGCTGGCGGAGAAAGGCTTTTTCTCAAAGGAGCAATTACATAAGGAATTCAGCCAGTATGGCTCAAAATTTATCGGACACCCGAACAATAAACTGCCGGGAATCGAGATGAACTCGGGCTCTCTCGGACATGGCTTGCCGGTCTGTGTCGGGATGGCGAAGGCGGGAAAAATGGACGGACGAAATTACCGTGTGTATACCGTGATGGGAGACGGTGAGTTGGCGGAAGGTTCCGTATGGGAAGGTGCGATGGCTGCCAGTCATTACAAGCTGGACAATCTCTGCGCAGTTGTAGACCGCAATCGTCTGCAGATTTCCGGCAACACGGAGGATGTCATGGCGCACGATGATTTGCATGAGCGTTTCAAAAGTTTTGGCTGGCATGTGATTGACGTGGCGGACGGCAACGACATAGACCAACTACACGAGGCATTTGAGGAGGCAAAGACGGTCAAAGGAAAACCGACGATGCTGATTGCCAATACGGTCAAGGGCAAAGGTTCTTCAATCATGGAAAATAAAGCCAACTGGCATCACAAAGTGCCGACGGACGAAGAGTATGCACAGATATATGTAGATTTGGCAAGAACCTTCGAAGAGGCAAGAATTAACGGGGAAAGAGAGGCGTAAAAAATGGCGAAGACAGCAAACAAACAAATGATTTGTGAAGTCTTGATGGAGGCTGCAAAAACCGATAAAAGTATCGTGGCACTTTGCAGTGATTCCCGCGGCAGTGGTTCATTTACCGCGTTTGCGGACACTTACCCGGAACAGTTTGTAGAGACTGGAATTGCCGAGCAGAATCTGGTCAGCATTGCCGCAGGGCTGGCAAAGTGCGGAAAGAAAGCATATGCGGTATCCCCGGCATGCTTTTTGTCCACGAGAAGTTATGAGCAGTGCAAGATTGATGCGGCATACTCCAATACCAATGTTAAACTGATTGGTATCAGCGGTGGTGTCAGCTATGGGGCACTGGGAATGAGTCATCATTCGGCGCAGGATATCGCGGCAATGAGTGCGATCCCGAATATGCGTGTCTATATCCCCAGCGACCATCTGCAGACTGCAGAATTGATAAAAGCGCTTCTCAAAGACGAAAAACCGGCATATATCCGAGTCGGCAGAAATGCGGTCGATCCGATTTATGAAGAGGGGAATGTACCGTTCGAGATGGACAAAGCGACGGTTGTGACAAAAGGAGAGGACATTGCTATCATAGCCTGTGGAGAAATGGTAAAACCGGCTAAGGATGCCGCCGCAATTTTGGCGGAGGAAGGAATTGCCGCGACAGTATTGGATATGTACTGCGTAAAACCGTTGGATGAAAAGTCAGTTATCGAGGCAGCAGCGCACGCCAGAGCAGTGCTGACGGTGGAAGAACACGCGCCGTTTGGCGGACTTGGATCAATGGTGGCTCAGGTTGTGGGCAGAGAATGTCCGAGAAAAGTATTTAACATGTCACTGCCGGATGCACCGGTCATTACCGGGACATCAAAGGAAGTGTTTGACACATACGGATTAAATGCTGAAGGAATCGCTGCGAAGGCGAGAGAACTGTTGAGATAAGGAGCTTTGATTATGGCAGAAAAATATATCATCAGCATTGACCAGAGTACGCAGGGAACAAAAGCCCTTTTGCTCGATGCAAAGGCAAATATTCTCCGCAGGGAGGATATTTGCCACAGACAGATTGTCAGTGACGAGGGCTGGGTGTCGCATGATGCGAAAGAAATATATGAGAATACGATTGCGGTTGTGAGACGCCTGGTGGAGCAGTCGCAGATTGCCCCCGAAAATGTATGCGGGGTAGGTATCAGCAATCAGCGGGAGACGTGTCTGGCGTGGAACAAAATGACCGGGCAGCCAATCGCCGATGCCATCGTGTGGCAGTGCTCACGGGCGAAGGATATTTGTGCGCGGTTGGAGGAGCAGGGCATCGGTGAAATGATTGAGGATAGAACCGGCTTGAAATTGTCGCCGTATTTTCCGGCATCCAAGTTGTCGTGGCTGTTGGAATATGTGGAGGGTGCAAAAGAACTGGCGCAAAGCGGACAGCTTTGTATGGGGACAATGGATGCGTGGCTGGTGTATTGCCTGACGGGGAAAAACGAGTATAAGACGGATTACTCCAACGCATCCCGCACACAGTTATTCAACATCCATACATTGGAGTGGGATACGGAGATTTGTGGACTGTTCGGTATAGATGCGGCATATTTACCCACAGTGTGTGACTCGGATAGCTGCTTTGGCAAGAGTGATTTTGAAGGAATATTCCCGCAGCCGGTGCCGATACATGGAGTTCTGGGTGATTCCCATGCGGCATTGTATGCACAGGGATGTCTGAAACCGGGAATGACGAAGGCAACCTACGGAACAGGCTCATCCATCATGATGAATACCGGTGAGACAGCCATCAAAAGCACACACGGGGTGGTGACCTCGCTGGCATGGAAAATAGAAGGCAAGGTCAATTATGTGCTGGAGGGCAACATCAATTATACCGGAGCAGTCATCACCTGGCTCAAAAACGATGTGAAATTGATTTCTTCGCCGGGTGAGACAGAAACACTGTGTGAAATTGCTGCACAGGATGATGAATTGTATCTGGTTCCTGCCTTTTCAGGGCTTGGTGCGCCGTATTGGAACAGTCAGGCGAAGGGAATCCTGAGTGGAATCACCCGCACGACCGGCAGAGAAGAAATCGTGCGGGCCGGTGTGGAGAGTATCGCTTATCAGATTGCCGATGTCGTGGATGCGATGAGTCAGGATGCAGGGATGAGCGCGAGAAAACTGCGTGTGGATGGAGGTCCGACCCGAAATGCTTATTTAATGCAGTTTCAGAGTGACATTCTGAATGCCGATGTGGATGTATCGAAAGCGGAGGAAATGTCCGCTCTAGGGGCGGCGTACGTGGCAGGTATTGCGATGGGGCTGTACGACAAAGGCATCGCAAAGCGGATGGAGCGGACGACGTATCTGCCGCAGATGGAACCGGAGCGCAGAAAAAAGAAAAGAGACGGCTGGATAGCGGCGGTCGGACAGTGCACAGGAAAATGAGTAACTTTTCACCATATAGAGGAAGTGTTACTTCTTTGAGGTTTCTTCTCGTGAATTTATTGATTTATTTTTTGAAATGGTATATAGTATATGTATATGAGTTCCATAAAATTTAAAATAAAAGCATGGAAGAAGATGGAGGTATTTTATTATGGACAGATTAAAAGGTAAAGTGGCAATCGTTACCGGTTCTACAAGCGGAATCGGAATCGGTATTGCAAGACTGTATGCAGCAGAAGGCGCAAAAGTGGTGATTTGCGGACGTAGACAGGAAAAAGGTCAGGCAGTAGTAGACCGCATTACAGCAGAAGGCGGAGAGGCGATGTATCATTTTATGGACATCACTTCCACAGAAAGTATTGAAAAGCTCTTTGCTGATACAGTGGAAGCATATGGCAAGATTGATATTCTGGTAAATAATGCTGCCAATGTAGGTCTGAAGGACGGACGTGTGGATGAATTGTCACTGGAGATGTGGGACAATATTTTCCAGAGTGATGTACGTGGTACCTTCTATGCGACCAAATGTGCACTCCCATATATGCAGAAGAATGAGAAAGGCGGTTCCATTATCAATATCGGATCGATGGCTTCCTGCTCAGGCGATTTGGGCTCCACAGCATACGCATGTGCAAAGGCAGGCGTAGACAAGCTGACACAGTATACCGCTCTGCAGTATGGAAAAGATAATATCCGCTGCAACTGTGTTCGTCCGGGTCTGATCGTTACACCGGAAAATGAGGCATATGTACCGCAGGCTCTGAAAGATATTTTCCTGAGCAATATCATGGTGAACCGTTATGGATGCCCGGAAGATATCGGACATATGTGTGTATATCTGGGATCGGATGAAAGCGAATATGTAACAGGACAGATCGTCAATGTAGATGGTGGTCTGAACTCACATGTTTCCACGGTTGCACAGTTTAAAGAGCTGAATTCCCGTACATGGTAAAAAAACAGAGTGTTTGAAGAATTTGAAGATAAAAGCGTCGGGAAACCGGCGCTTTTGGCGTAATAATAGGTTACAAGGTAAACAAAAAAGGAAAAGGAGCAAATGTAACATGACACAAGTCAGACTTGGCAAAACAGAAATAATAACAGAGAAGAACTCGTTCGGTGCGCTGCCTATTCAGCGCATCAGCAAGGAAGATGCCGTACATCTGTTACATAAGGCGCTGTCTCTTATACACATCTCCGAGCCCACGAGACCGTACTAGAT
>CALZPS010000104.1 GCA_945827765.1 uncultured Lachnospiraceae bacterium
GTATTATGCAGTGAAAAAAGGAAAAGTTTCCGGTATTTTTGAGACCTGGGACGCATGTAAATCCTCCGTGGACGGATATCCGGGTGCGGAATATAAAAGTTTTGCCAGCGAGGAAGAGGCAAGATGCTATCTTGGGGAGAATCTCACGTTTCACGCAGCGATACATTCTGCTACGGCTCATCCTTGTGTGACAGCCCCCATCCCGGAACACCTTCCCGGACAAGTCATCGCCTATGTGGATGGGAGCTTTGATGCCGGTCTCGGGCGCTATTCCTTTGGCTGTATACTGATTACTCCGAAACAGGAGGTCATCAGCCAGTCCGGCAACGGTGACAATCCAGATTCTCTGGCCCTTCGCAATGTAACCGGGGAAATGTTGGGCGCCATGTTCGCCGTACAATGGTGTATAAAAAGAGGATACGCTGCCGTTGATATCCGCTATGATTACTCCGGGATTGAGATGTGGGCTACGGGGAGATGGAAAGCTAAAAATGAATTGACAAAAAAATACGCTGCCTATATGCAGCGTAATAGCAAACATTTGAATATCACCTTTACTAAAATTACCGCCCATACCGGCGATTATTACAATGAGATGGCTGACAAACTGGCAAAACGGGCTCTGACAGAAGCGAGTGGAATTCCAAAGATTTAGACTTCTTTTTCATTTTTTTTACCAGTTATTTTATTTTTGAGGTTCTTGATCTCATATACTCTTCTACTTCCGCAATAATCACCTTCACCCGCTCCACAGTCTGCGGATCAGTAAATGTCACCTGATCAAAAGGAATCTTATAGTACCCACTCTCCAGTATCCAGTCGATACTTTCATCGAAGTAGATGTCATACACAAATGTCAGGAAACTCACCCAGACATCCAGACCGGTTCTTCGATCTTCACGCCGTACGCAGCAGTGTGCCAGCACACATTCATAGACAATGTCCGTCACAGTCTCCTGCGCCACCTGCTCCAGCGTCTCACTCATTGTATTGACCATGTCCTCAAAGGCAAACACACGAAAAATATCACATTTATCCGCATCCCGAATCAGCTTGCACAAAAGCATCGTCTCCTCGTCCAGCCCCGTCTCAATCGAAAATTTATTATGATTGCGAATCGCCGTCAGAATCATCCGCCGCTCCCGCTCAGAAAGCTCCGCCAACAACTGTTCTTCCTGCAGAATCTCGCAGCTTAATTCCGCGTGGTCAATGCTCTGATGATCCCAGAATGTATCGTAGCGTTTCAACTGCTCAAACCGCCCGATATCGTGATAGACCGCACAAATATAAGCCAGCCTGCACATCTCTTTCGAAAGCCGGAGCGCCTGTGTCAGCCGCTCCATCACCTTTGTCACTTCCTGTGTGTGTACAATTTTCAGTTTCATTTTCCCGTTGTGCGTACTGTCAAAGCGGGAGGCATACTCCATAAATACCTGCATTGCATCCATTGTTATCTGCCCCTTTTATTTTGTACCAAAAATACGGTCACCGGCATCTCCGAGACCCGGACAGATATATGCGTTTTCATTCAACTCACGATCCAAATGTCCAATGTAAATCTGTACATCCGGGTGTGCCTCATGCAGACGTTTTAGCCCTTCCGGTGCAGCAATGATGCACATGAATTTGATATTCACTCCTCCATGCTCTTTTATCATCGAAACAGCGTCCACAGCCGAACCTCCGGTTGCAAGCATCGGGTCAACCACGACGATTGTCCGCTCTTCGATTGGATTGGGCAATTTGCAGTAATACTCGTGTGGTTCATGTGTCACCTCATCCCTGTACAGACCGATATGACCTACTTTTGCAGACGGAACCAATGCCAAAATACCGGATACCATTCCCAGCCCGGCACGCAGGATTGGCACAATTGCCAGTTTACGTCCGGCAATTTTCGGTGTCATACAGGTCTCGATTGGTGTCTCAACTTCCACTTCTTCCAGCGGCAAATCTGCCAACGCGATAAACCCCTCCAGCATGGCAATCTCATCTACCAGCTTACGGAACTCATTGGTTCCGGTATTCTTATCACGCAGCATAGAAATCTTGTGCTGGATCAATGGATGCTCCAATATTGTAACATTGTTCATTTTTTCCATGATAAATATTTCCTTTCTTTGTATTTTTGTAACAGCGATTACTTTTTCTCCGTATCTTCCATTTTTGTGCGGACAAAAACACCGCGGCTCTGGTCACCACTCGCATTCACACCGAATTCGTAGTCATTTCCCGGCAGAATAATATTCAACAAAATACCGGCGAGCGCTGCCACTGCAAGCCCGGTCAATGTAATCGACACACCTGCCACTTCAAATGTCAGACCGCTGCTGAAACCAAGACCACAGACGAAGATGACTCCGGCAATAATCAGGTTACGGGATTTTGTCAAATCCACTTTATTTTCCACCACGTTACGCACACCGATTGCAGAAATCATACCATACAGCATAAAGCTGACTCCACCGATGATGGCCGACGGCATCGTGCTGATGATAGATGAAACCTTCGGAATGAAACTGAGTAAAATGGCAAATACTGCTGCGATACGAATCACCTTCGGGTCATACACTTTGGAAAGCTCCAGTACACCGGTATTCTCTCCGTAAGTTGTGTTTGCCGGTCCTCCGACCAGACCTGCCAGAGATGTCGCCAGACCGTCGCCAATCAATGTACGGTGCAGACCCGGCTGTGCCAGATAGTTTTCCCCCACCGTAGCGGAAATTGCGGACATATCGCCGATATGCTCCATCATTGTAGCCAGAGCAATCGGTGCCATCACAAGAATTGACGTGATATCAAATTTGCAGAACTGAAATGGCGGAAGCCCTACCCAGCCTGCTGCCCCAACTGCCGCAAAGTCCAGAATTGCACTGCCATCCGGGTTTGCGATACCACACAAATGCATCACCAGAGCGACCACATAAGCAACCACAACACCCATCAAAATCGGGATGATACGGAACATTCCCTTGCCCCATATATTGAAAACAATAATCGTGGCTAACGCAATAAGTGCCAAAAACCAGTTTGTTGATGCATTCCCGATAGCCGAAGATGCCAGGCTCAGACCGATGCAGATAATAATCGGGCCTGTCACCACCGGAGGCAGGAACCGCATCACACGCTGTACTCCTACCAGCTTGATTACCAGTGCCAACACAAAATAAAGTGCTCCGGCTACCACCACGCCACCGCAGGCATACAATACTTTCTCATTCATCGGCATTCCTGCATAGATACCTGTCTCCAATCCGGCAACCGTGGAAAATCCGCCAAGGAACGCAAACGACGAACCCAGAAAAGCCGGTACTTTAAATTTTGCGCAGACATGAAAAAGCAGCGTTCCGAAACCCGCGCAAAACAATGTCACCTGCACTGTCAGTGCTCTCGTCAGCTCGCCGCCGAAATAATTGTTGACCAAAATAGGAACTAAAATAGTGGCTCCGAACATTGCAAACATGTGCTGAATGCCAAGAACCAACATCTTAGGCCACCCCAGTTTACTCGCATCACGAATTGGTGCATTTGAATTATCCATTCTAAAAATCCTCCTCTTATGTTTTTCACTTCCATAGAAGTATAACACAGTATCTAACTGTTCGCAACACAGACCGTAAGTTATTTTTATATCTGCAAAGAAAAGAAAAAGGAGCGATCCTGTGAAAGACCGCTCACTTTCTGCCTTATTTTTCATTTATTATCCTTAATTAACTTTCCTTTTCCTCAGACTGATTAGTACCGCTGCACTGCCTTGATATGCACTATGAAAGTTAGCTATCATCAGATACGTTGGCTTATAGTCCTGACTCAGGAATGTATTCTGCTACTTTTACATGCAAAAAGCCGCAACCCCTCATTAAATGAGGAATTGCGGCTTACAATTCAATTTCTATGATACGAAATCAAAGATTACTCAATAATTTTTACAACTTTACCTGATCCTACTGTACGTCCACCTTCACGGATAGCGAATCCAAGACCCTCTTCCATAGCTACCGGGTGAATCAGTTCAACAGTCATCTCTACGTTATCACCAGGCATGCACATCTCTGTACCAGCCGGCAACTCGCAAACACCTGTTACGTCAGTTGTTCTGAAATAGAACTGCGGTCTGTAGTTGTTGAAGAACGGAGTATGACGTCCACCTTCTTCTTTCTTCAGAACGTAAACCTGGCAGGTAAATTTCTTGTGACATTTTACAGTACCTGGTTTAATCAGAACCTGTCCTCTTTCGATTTCAGTTCTCTGAACACCACGAAGAAGAGCACCGATGTTATCACCAGCCTGAGCCTCGTCAAGCAGCTTACGGAACATCTCAATACCAGTTACAACTGTTTTTCTTACATCTTCGTGAATACCGATGATTTCTACTTCGTCAGATACATGAAGAGTACCACGCTCTACACGACCGGTAGCAACTGTACCACGTCCTGTGATAGAGAATACGTCCTCAACAGGCATCAGGAACGGTTTATCTTTGTCACGCTGCGGATCCGGAACCCAGCTGTCTACAGCTGCCATCAGTTCCATAATCTTGTCGCCCCACTCTCCGTCTGGATCTTCCAGAGCTTTCAGAGCAGATCCCTGAATAATCGGGGTGTCATCTCCCGGGAACTCGTACTCATCGAGCAGTTCACGGATTTCCATCTCTACCAGTTCAAGCAGCTCCTCATCGTCTACCATATCACATTTGTTCATAAATACAACAATGTAAGGTACACCTACCTGACGGGACAGAAGGATGTGCTCTTTTGTCTGAGCCATAACACCGTCAGTAGCAGCTACAACGAGGATAGCGCCGTCCATCTGAGCAGCACCTGTAATCATGTTCTTAACGTAGTCAGCATGTCCCGGGCAGTCAACGTGAGCATAGTGACGATTCTCTGTCTCATACTCAACGTGTGCGGTAGAAATTGTGATACCACGCTCTCTCTCTTCCGGAGCCTTATCGATGTTGTCAAATGCAACCTCTGCATTTCCTGCTACTCTGTGAGACAGAACCTTTGTGATAGCTGCTGTCAGAGTAGTTTTACCATGGTCAACGTGACCGATGGTACCAATGTTAGCATGCGGTTTTGTTCTTTCAAATTTAGCTTTAGCCATTTTGAATAATCCTCCTTAATCAATCGCCTTTTCGGCATTTTATTTAGTTTCTATGTTTTTGCTCGGCTAACTTTGATTATATTTCAAAGTCAGCCGTTTTTCAAGCCCTTTTCTATACATTTGGACTGAAATTTATTATTTGTCACCTTTGTTTGACAATACTTTTTCCTGTACAGACTTCGGTACCGGCTCGTAGCTCTCGAAGAACATGGAGTAGTTACCACGTCCCTGTGTTCTGGAACGAAGGTCTGTAGAGTAACCGAACATCTCGGACAACGGTACATAACCACGCACGATTTTGCCGCCGCCAAGATCATCCATACCCTCAATACGTCCACGACGGGAGTTGATATCACCGATGATATCTCCCATGTATTCCTCAGGCATGGTAACTTCAACCTTCATGATAGGCTCCAGAAGTACCGGTGCTCCCTGTTTCATAGCATCCTTAAATGCCAGAGAACCTGCAATGTGGAATGCCATTTCACTGGAATCGACCTCATGGTAAGAACCGTCATATACGGTAGCATGAACACCGACAACCGGGAATCCTCCCAGGATACCGGACTTCATAGCATCTTCAATACCTTCTCCGACTGCCGGAATGTATTCCTTCGGAATCGAACCGCCGACAACTTCGGAATCAAATTTGTAAGTCTCTTCTCCATTGACATCCATAGGCTCGAAACGAACCTTACAATGTCCATACTGTCCACGTCCACCGGACTGTTTTGCGTACTTGCTGTCGATATCGGACGGCTTGGTGATGGACTCTTTGTAAGCAACCTGAGGTGCACCTACATTTGCCTCTACCTTAAATTCACGCAGCAGTCGGTCTACGATAATTTCCAGATGCAGCTCGCCCATTCCTGCGATGATGGTCTGACCTGTCTCCGGATTGGTA
>CALZPS010000105.1 GCA_945827765.1 uncultured Lachnospiraceae bacterium
GGCTACTTTTCGGTGTTTTACGGGTCCCAAAGTCATGTATTGACATGCAAGCATGTCATACATGACCTTTTGACCCTGACATCATATCATATTATGACATAAAAGTATAGGAAAAAATAATGGTTTATACTCCCAAAATCGACTACTATTTATAAAAAAATTTCTTCAGGCAGATTTTCTCCAGGCCATTTATCAGAGCATACAGTCCCATCGCCATCAAGCACAGCAGGACGATGGACATCAAAAGCCAATCCATTTTAAATACCTGACTGGAATAGATGATGAGGTATCCCAGCCCGCTGCGGGCAGCAAGGAATTCTCCGATAATTACGCCTACCAGACACAGACCGATGTTGACTTTCATGTTGCTGATGATAGCCGGGACCGAGCTTGGCAGGACGACTTTGGTCAGTGCATGAGTGCGGTTGCCGTGCAGAGTGTAGATAAGGCGGATTTTTTCTTCGTCTATGACCGTGAAACTAGTGTAAAGATTGAGGATACTGCCGAAAATCGCCACCGACATGCCTGCTACGATAATGGTCTTCTGGTTGGCACCCAGCCAGACAATGAGCAGGGGAGCCAGTGCCGATTTGGGCAGGCTGTTCAATACGACCAGATAAGGGTCGAGAATCTCGGAACATTTGCGGCTGCACCACAAAAGGACAGCGGCAGCCACACCAATCACAGTAACCAGAAGAAAACTAATCATTGTCTCATAAAGCGTAATTCCGATATGCAGAAAAATGCTTTTGTCCAGCGTCATTTCAAGAAAACATCTGGCAATGCGTGAGGGACTGCAGAATATGAAAGAATCAATGATTCCTTTGTCGGCAGTATATTCCCATAATATAAGGAATGAAACTAAAATGGCAATACGTGAAAACCACACAATAAATTGATGCTTTTTGCAGGCGTGCAGATAATCTCTCTGACCGCTGGAAATCTCATGCATTTTGGTTCAGCTCCTTCCATATCATATTAAAATAATGCTTGAATTCCGGTGCATTGCGTCGGTTCATCGGCGTATCCTGTGCCAGATCAAAACTGACCTCAACAATGCTCTGCACGGTGGCCGGACGAGGTGAGAGAATGAGAATCCTGTCGGCGAGACTGACGGCCTCGGATAAATCATGAGTGACTAAAATTGCTGTTTTTTGTTCTTTGCGTAAAATCTGTCCGATATCGTTGCTGACGGTCAGGCGTGTCTGATAATCCAATGCCGAAAAAGGTTCATCCAGCAAAAGCAGTTGTGGGTCAAGGACCAGTGTGCGGATCAGCGCCGCCCGCTGACGCATTCCGCCGGAGAGCTCAAAAGGACGGGCGTCGGCAAATTGTCCCAATCCGTAAGTGTCAAGAAGTTCGCGTGCTTTCGCCCGGGTCTGGCTTGAAAGTTTATGTTGAATTTCCAGACCAAGCAGGATATTGTGATAAATCGTGCGCCATTCAAAAAGATGGTCATGCTGCAGCATATAGCCGATATTTACGGCATTGTCTGATAATGGTCTGCCATTTAGATGTATCCATCCGCTCTCCGGTGTAAGCAGTCCGCAGATGAGGGAAAGCAGGGTGGATTTTCCACATCCGGAGGGTCCGACGATGGCAACGAATTCCCCGTTTGCCACAGAGAATGTGATGTCTGACAGTGCTTTGGTTTCGCCGTCTTTTGTGTGATAAGCATAATGGACATGATTGAATTCCAATATCGATTCCATGCAGACACTCCATTTCAAAGATATATAAGATGTTGGGGTCAAAAGCCCCCAACTATGATACCTACGGATTGTTTCGTGCTTTGCACTCCCACAATCCTACCCGACATTCGCATATCGTGGGATGATTATCCCGCTTTTATGCTCATATCGGGGCGGTTTCCAAGGTCTTTCATCCACCTATGAGCAAGCTCATGTGGGCTTAGACCTTTTGAACCTGGTATCATATATAATACTTTATGATAAAAGAAAAATAAGGTGATTTTTGAAATTGAAATGGTAGAAATATTTATTTGTTTGTGGTATGATTACCTGCGGAAAAATGATAAGAAATAATATCAGACGGAAGATGACTTCCGCCTCTTCAGGCGGTGAGCGAGTCTGGAATAAGGAAGAGACAGAAGATGAAGAATGGTAAATTAAAATACAATCTGCTGCTGATGCTGACAGCATTAATCTGGGGAGGTGCATTCGTAGCGCAGAGCGTGGGCATGGACTATATCGGACCGTTTACATTTAACGCGGTGCGCAGTTTTCTGGGAAGTCTGGTACTTCTCCCGGTTATCTGGTTTATGAACAGGGGAAAACATACGGAGACCGGGAATGGGCAGCAGGAGAGAAGGCAGGAGCGGAAAACGTTGTTAAAGGCAGGAATCTGCTGTGGAATTCTGCTGACGATTTCGACTTCGCTGCAGCAGATAGGACTGTTGTATACGAGTGCCGGAAAAGCCGGGTTTATCACCGCATTATATATTCTGATTGTGCCTGTTTTGGGCTTGTTTGTCGGAAAGAAGGTCGGCAGAAAAACATGGATTGGAGTTGTGCTGGCGGTTGTGGGAATGTATTTACTGTGTATTACATCCGGGTTTTCTATCTCGTTTGGCGATTTACTTGTTTTGTTGTGCGCAGTTTCATTTTCCTTTCATATTTTAACGGTGGACTATTTTTCGCCGAAAGTGGACGGGGTAAAGCTGTCATGTCTCCAGTTTTTTGTATGCGGCGTGCTTAGTATCGGACCAATGCTGATGGAACAGCCGCAGATTTCACAGATTCTGGCGGCATGGATGCCGATAGCTTATGCCGGTATCCTTTCGTGCGGAGTTGCATATACGCTGCAGATTATCACACAGAAACATTTGAATCCGACGGTGGCATCCTTGCTGATGAGTCTGGAATCTGTCTTTGCGGTTCTGACCGGATGGGTGGTTTTACACGAACGGCTTTCCACGCGGGAAATGCTGGGATGTGTACTGATGTTTGCGGCAATCATTCTGGCACAGCTCCCGCAGAAAGAGACCGGGAAAGACACCACAGAGAAGGACAATACTGAGAAGGATAGGGAAGAAGGCTGAATATGCACAATCAATCGACGCAGAAGCAAAATGTAAATTACCAGAAGGAATTAGATAAAATCATAAATCGTCTGGAGCAGGAAGGGCGCGTGCCGCGGCTTTTGCTGCATAGCTGTTGTGCGCCCTGCAGCAGTTACGTGTTGGAATACCTGTCGAAGTATTTTGAAATTACGGTGTTATATTATAATCCGAATCTGTATCCTGACAGTGAATTTGCCAAACGTTCTGCAGAACAGAGGCGTTTGATAGATGAAATGAAAACCGTGCACCCGGTTTCTTTTATGGAAGGCGCATTTGACAAATCAGTGTTTTATCAGATGGCAGCGGGAATGGAATCCATCAGAGAAGGTGGGGCGAGGTGTTTTCGTTGTTATGAACTACGGTTAAGAAAGACAGCGGAGACGGCAAAGGCGCTCGGGTTCGATTTTTTTACAACGACACTCAGTATCAGTCCGTTGAAAAATGCGCAAAAGTTAAATGAAATTGGCGGCAGACTGGCTGACGAGTATGGGGTGGCCTATTTGATGTCGGATTTTAAGAAGAAAAACGGATATAAGCGCTCGGTGGAGTTGTCACAGGAATATGATTTATACCGGCAGGATTATTGTGGATGCGAATTTTCCTATCAGGAGAGGCATGGACAGATATAAAAGATAATTTGTATATTTACAAGCGATATTATGCTGTGATAAACTAATAGGAAATATTTTTAAGAAAAGAGGAATCAGAATATGGCGCAGTTATGGGGCGGCCGTTTTACGAAGGAGACGGATCAGCTTGTTTACAATTTTAATGCCTCCATATCGTTTGACCAGAGATTTTATGAGCAGGATATCCGCGGAAGTATCGCCCATGTGACGATGCTGGCGGCGCAGGGGATACTCACGGAAGAAGAAAAGACGCAGATTATCGAAGGACTGAACGGCATCCTGACAGATGTAAAGAGCGGAAAGCTTGCGATTACCGAAGAGTATGAGGACATCCACAGCTTTGTGGAGGCGAACCTGATTGAGCGAATCGGTGATGCGGGGAAGAAACTCCACACCGGACGCAGCCGAAACGACCAGGTGGCCCTGGATATGAAGTTATACCAGAGATGAAATATTGGAACTGGAAAAGCTTTTAAAGGAATTGCTGACGGTTCTTTTAAATATGATGAAGGAGCATATAGAAACTTATATGCCGGGATTCACACATTTGCAGAAAGCACAGCCTATTACATTGGCTCATCATCTGGGAGCTTATTTTGAAATGTTCAAGCGTGACTGCCAGCGTATGGAGGACATTTATAAAAGAATGAACCTCTGCCCGCTGGGAGCCGGAGCACTGGCGGGGACAACCTATCCGCTGGACCGCGAGTATACAGCAGCACTGCTTGAATTTGACGGACCGACGCTGAACAGCATTGATTCGGTGGCGGACAGAGATTATCTGATCGAACTGCTCTCGGCAATGTCCACGGTGATGATGCATCTGAGCCGGTTCTCGGAGGAAGTCATCATCTGGAATTCCAATGAATATCGGTTTGTGGAGCTGGATGATGCATACAGCACCGGAAGCAGCATTATGCCGCAGAAGAAAAATCCGGATATCGCGGAGCTTGTCCGCGGCAAAACCGGCAGGGTTTACGGGGCATTGATGTCATTGCTTACCACCATGAAGGGAATTCCGCTGGCATACAACAAGGATATGCAGGAGGATAAGGAGCTTTTCTTTGATGCAATCGATACGACCAAGGGCTGTATTGCGTTGTTTACAGGAATGCTGCGCACGATGAAATTTAATAAAACCCGTATGGAGGAAAGTGCCAGAAACGGATTTACCAATGCGACTGATGCGGCGGATTATCTGGTGAACCACGGTGTGCCGTTCCGTGATGCACACGGTATAGTGGGACAGTTGGTATTGTATTGTATTGAAAAAGATATCGCACTGGATGATATGAGTCTGGAAGAATTCCGGGCAATATCTCCGGTATTTGAGGAGGATATTTACGAGGCGATAAGCATGAAAACCTGTGTGGAGATGAGAAATACTATCGGCGCACCGGGCAGGGCGGCGATGGAACAGGTAATCGCTAAGGAAGAAGAGTATTTGCAGGCAAAGAACGAAAAAGGAGAGGATTAAGATGGAAAAGAAATTAAAAGTCGGTATTTTGGGCGCCACCGGAATGGTAGGACAGAGATTCATAGCACTTTTGGAAAATCACCCGTGGTTTGAGGTGGTGACAGTGGCGGCGAGTCCGCGCTCAGCAGGCAAGACCTATGCCGAGGCGGTAGGTGACCGCTGGAAAATGGATACTCCGATGCCGGAGGCAGTCAAGAATCTTATTGTGTTAAATGTAAATGCAGTGGAGAAAGTTGCAGCAACTGTGGATTTCGTATTCAGTGCCGTAGATATGACAAAGGAAGAAATCAAGGCAATTGAGGAAGAATATGCAAAGACTGAAACGCCGGTTGTATCCAATAACAGCGCACATCGCTGGACACCGGATGTGCCGATGGTTGTGCCGGAGATTAATGCGGCTCATTTTGATGTCATCAAAGACCAGCAGAAACGTCTGGGAACGACCCGCGGATTTATCGCTGTAAAACCGAACTGTTCCATCCAGAGCTACGCACCGTGTCTGGCTGCATGGAAAGAGTTCGGTCCGAAGGAAGTTGTGGCAACGACCTATCAGGCAATTTCCGGTGCGGGAAAGACATTTAAGGATTGGCCGGAAATGATGGGAAATATCATTCCTTATATCGGCGGTGAGGAAGAAAAGAGTGAGCAGGAGCCGCTGCGTGTACTTGGCAAAGTAGAGAATGGACAGATTGTGAAAGCAGAGCTTCCGAAGATTACCTGCCAGTGTGTGCGCGTGCCGGTATTGAACCTGTCTCTTATACACATCTGACGCTGCCGACGATACTCCTTGTG
>CALZPS010000106.1 GCA_945827765.1 uncultured Lachnospiraceae bacterium
TATCGTCGGCAGCGTCAGATGTGTATAAGAGACAGCCTCTGCCCGGCATTTGTCCGCACGCAGCTCCTGTTCCAGAAACCGCATCCACTCATCCGGTGCCGGGCGCTCCAGATACCTTTGTTCCTCACCGCTTGTGATTACCCTCGCATTCCCTGCGGTAGTAACCCCAAGCCTTTCGGCTCGCGCCCCGCTCTCTTCCAATATTTCTATCAACTTTTCCGCGTGGTCTGTCAAAAACAAAATGCACCCCGCCGATGTCATCTGGTATGGATTTAGTTGATAATATTCACATACTTCCACCGTCTCCTGACGTATCAGTATTTTCTTTAAATCAATTTCCATTCCGATACCGGCGGCCTCCGCCAGCTCCCAGAGAGCGGCAAAAATGCCGCCCGCAGCCGCCTGCTGCATGGCAAAAATATGAAAGGCAGCTTTGCTTTGGTTTTGTGCCGTCTGTATTGTTTCATTCTGATTCAAATATCTTTCCAGACCATCCATTTGACTCAAAAACGCCGGAACAAACCGCTTTTCCAGCTCGTTCCTATGCTCGCCTGCGATTCTCAGACTTCCTTCCAGACCTGCAAAACCGCACATCACGATTTCCAGTCCCGGTTTCGCATCCTGCATCCGGATCAAACACTGTGCCAGAGCCATGCCGCTCACCGTCACAGTCGTTATGGTACGCTCCACCGCCGGATTGACTTGTGCCTGAACCCCGGCAAGCTGCAGTCCGAATTCATCACAAAGGCTCTGCACACTGCCGACCATCATTCTGACATCTGTCTCCTCCGCCGATGGCGGAAACAACACCTGCAAATCAACCTTTTCCGGCATCGCTCCCCGACAAGCCACATCATTGACCGCCTGGAAAACAGCATATTTCACCGCTGTCACCTGTTTTGCGGCTGCTGTCGCATGTGCATGGATACGAATGTTGCCATCTCCTGTTCTTTCCACACCGCATCGCTCCCCGGGCACCGGAGGCAGTAGCTGCAGTTCTTCCTTTCTATGCAGTTGTTTTAAAACAGACCGCCGCCAGACCGTCTGTGACAGATTACCAACTTTCATCTATTTCCTTTTATATGTTTCCTTTCCAATGGATTATCTTTCCCTTTGGTTCTTTGCCGGGCGCGCCCGATTCCCGCTTCGCCGCCCACCAGATCCTTCCCGCATTTAAATCAAATACGGAACCACCATCATCAATACCATCGCCGCAATGATGATCAAAATCAAAACGGACACAAAGCGACGAAATTTTTTATCATACATTTTCATATTTTCCCTCTTTTCAGTTTCAGGTATGAGTTACTTCCAAAATAAGCCCGATATTATCTTTCGTGCCTGCATGAAAAAGCAGGCCACAGTCCGTCTACTCAAACAACGGTGTGGAGAAATATCTCTCTGCCGTATCCGGCAGTACAGTCACCACTGTTTTGCCTTTTCCCAGCTTTTTCGCCAGCCTGAGCGCAGCCGCCACATTGGTGCCACTGGAAATCCCACACATCAATCCTTCCAGTCTCGCCAAATCCTTCGCCGTCTGCAGTGCTTCCTCGTCGGAGATGATAACGATATCCTCATAAATATTCTGGTTGAGCACCTTCGGAACCACACCGTCTCCGATTCCCATCTGGATATGTGTACCCACAGTTCCGCCCGCCAGGATTGCTGCATTTTCCGGCTCCACCGCCCAGATAACAATATCCGGATTCTGCGCCTTCAAGGTCTCCCCAATGCCGGTAATCGTGCCGCCGGTACCAATTCCGGAACAGAATCCATGAATCGGTCCTGCCACCTGTTCCAATATTTCCAGCCCCGTATGATGTCTGTGCACCATCGGATTGGCCTCATTTTCAAACTGCTGCGGAACAAAAACGCGCGGATTTTCTGCCGCCATAGATTGCGCCATCTTCATACACTCGTCGATACAATCACCGATATTCCCCGCATCATGCACCAAAAGCACCTCTGCCCCGTAATGCTCCACCAGATATCTGCGCTCTACGCTGACCGAATCCGGCATAATAATCACCGTCTTATAGCCCTTCACCGCACCGACAAGTGCCAGCCCGATTCCCTGATTACCGCTGGTCGGCTCCACAATGATGGAGTCATTTTTGAGGATTCCGTCTTCTTCGGCTTTACAGATCATATTGTACGCAGTTCTTGTTTTGATTGATCCTCCCACATTCAGCCCCTCAAACTTGACCAGCACACGGGCCGCCTCCGGGTCATTTATTCGCTGTAACTCAATCATCGGCGTATGACCGATGGCATCTAATATATTCTGATAAATCATGGCTTAGTTTCTCCTTTTTATGCGGCCATGCCGCTCATGTCATGCGCACAAAGCCGTAATATACTTATATATAGATATGCTTTTGCCCACATAATGCTTACGTATTGCTTTATTCTACCAAAAAAACGGCTGACTGTACAGAAGATATTTTTACTTCTTTTATCAGTCTAATAAACCGTCTAATAAAAAACCTCCCGCAGCCACGATAAATATCGCCGCCGCGGGAGTCCTGTAAATCATACGTCTTCTCCGGCTATCTTTGTCTTTTTATTCATGTCTCAACGCATCGATCGGATTCATATTCGCCGCCTTCACAGACGGAACCATACCAAAAATGACACCTATCAATGTCGAGAATAGTACTGCCACTGCGATCGCCGGTCCGCTGATTGCCACGGGTGCCATGGAAATACCGGAAATGATATACGCCATCACAATTCCCACGACAACTCCAAGCAGGCCTCCCATCAGTGTCAATACCGCAGCCTCAGTCAAAAACTGTACCAAAATCTTTCTCTTCTTAGCACCCAGTGCTTTCTTCAAACCGATTTCACGGGTACGCTCCGTCACGGATACCAGCATGATATTCATGACGCCGATACCGCCCACCAGCAGGGAAATGCTGGCAATCCAAATCAACTGCTGATTGGTGGCATTACTCAGCTCCTGCAGCTGATTGGCCTGCTCCAACAAATCCTCGCCCTGATATTTAATCGTAGTATCTGATACTGTCAGATACGCATTGAGAATATCTGCCGCCTTTTCACCGGCTTGTGTCATATCATCTGTGCTCGTCGCCCGGACTACCAGATTCTGTGGTTCGTCGAACCGATAGATGATCGGCCATGTTGCATCCGGCACACAGACGATTCCGCTGGAATAATTAGACATATATCGATAATAATCTTCCAGAGAATTGATAACCGGCTGCGCAGTCGCTTTTTTTGTGATTACCCCGATAATCGTAAACGGCTCTCCCTTGATCTCTATTGTCTTTCCAATCGGGTCTGTCCCCGTAAATAAGTTGGAAGATGCCGTTTTGTCGATCAGTGCAACCTTGCGGATATTTGTATAATCTTTTTCCACAAACCCGCGTCCTCTGGTAATCTGATAACCATATACATCCAGATAGTGTGCATCCACTCCCAGGATCGTTCCTCCGGTCAGCGTCTGCACGCCGTTTGAAACCGCATCATATTCATTTCTTGTATAATACAAGGATGCCTCTTCTACCACATCCAGTGCTTCTATTTCTTCCCGTACTTCCTCCGAAATCAGCGGTACACCATCCGGCACGCTCTGATAAGAAAGGTCTATCGGCCAATCCCCCTGATACAATTGGATATTTACCGCATTATTTCCGGAGCCTACCAGATTATGCTTAATCTGTTCATTTGTTCCTTTAATTGTAGATACAATAGAAATGATGGAGCCAATTCCAATGATGATACCCAACATTGTCAATATGGACCGCAGCTTGTGGTCCCAGATTCCCTGAAATGCCAGTCTTATATTTTCAAGCATGAGACCACCTCCTAATAATATTCATATAAGGAGTCTACGGATTTCGTTTTGGCTCCTTCTTTAACATTTTTGCCATATGGAAATGCAATTTCATCGTCCATCTCAAGACCGGAACGAATTTCCAGACTGCCATAAATGATTTTGCCTACTTCCACATACTGTTTCGCAAGACGCCCGTTTTCGCCCTTTTTATAAACGTAGTACTGATTTCCCTCTTCGCGTACAAATGCCTGATCGAGATATAATTCATCGGAATACTCTACATAACCCATGCCATCCACCGACAACTGCACACTTTCACCGTTTCGTAAATCCGCATCGCCCTTAATGACTGCCGTAAACGGATAATAAGACACATTGGCTCCGTTTCCGTAATATCCGCTGATCGGGGTCATACTGACCGATGTAACGGTCGCCTCATACTGCATCCCGTTCTCCCACGAAGATACCATAATCGGAGTTCCCACCGGCAGGCGGTCAATCGCTGTCTCTGATACCGTTCCGGTAATGTAAAATCCGTCCTCACCTACCACACTGATAAGCGGAAGTCCCTGCAGTCTGGCATTTTCTTCGTCAAGTACGCTTTTCACCGTACCATCCACCGTGCTCGTCACTACACCGTTATTCACTTTTTGCTGTAATTGTTTCAGTTCCAGTTCTGACTGCCTTTTGTCCAGACTCAATGTTTTCAACTGCTCTTCCTTCTCACGGATTTCTCTCTGCAGCTCTTCATAAGTCGGTCCGACCGGATAATCCGGCACAATTGGTTCTTCCGGATTTTCAATCTGCGGACTTCTGCCATCTAATGTCCACGAGTAAAGAATTAACGTCGGATTCTGGGCATCATCAACCACCTCAAAGACATATACGGTCTGTGCCTCCAATGCGCCTGTCATAAAAGAAGCATCAATATTTGCCCCCGGTGCGCACAGAAACCGATACGGATGCTCTGCCGTTCCGTCTGCCGTGTCCTGATTGTACGGCCGGGTATCTCCCGTAATCGCAGTGTATATCGTCTGCCCTCTTAGTTCTTCCGGAAACGCAGTTCCGATTGACGGTTGAGACGGATTTTCCGTGCTGCCGGAAGGATTTCCCTCGCCGCCGGAAGGATTTCCCTCGCCGCCGGAAGGATTTCCCTCGCCATCGGAAGGTTCGCCGTTTTCATTTGCCAAAGGCACCACTCTTGTCACAGACATATTTGCATATATGATATCATACTGCTGCACAGCAGTAGATGCCGCTCCAACTTTGTTTCCGCTATATGACATTCTCTGGTTGGAAGAAACCGGTGTCGTCGCCCTTAGTTGCCTGATCTCCTCCTGAACAGACTGCATCTGCAGCCCCAGCCCGTCGATTTCCATCTGTTTCATTTCCAGTTCCAGGGCTGCCAGTGTCGTATCATAGGCAATAAGTGGGTCTCCTATCTTTACGGCAGCTCCTTCCTGCACAAATACCTGCGTAATCGTCAAAGAATCATCGTAGTAAATATCCTGATTCAAATTTGTCATCACATTGCCGTAATCGGAGATTTCACTGTTTCCTCCCCAGCCGCTCTGATTCATATCGCTGACCAGCGCAACTTTTACTGCATCGCCCCCATTTTTCAGGGCGAAGGAAATGCCTGTTCCGCCCAGAGCAATGACCAGCACAATTGCCACGCCGGCAATCAGCCTTTTTTTATTCTTCGCTTTCAAACTGTGTTTCCTCCTCCCCTTCTGACTTCTCTATCGTGTTTGCCTCGTCTGCTGTATTAGCCTCTTCTGCCGTGTTTGCCGCATCTGCCGTGTTTGCCGCATCTGCAATATTGGTTTCATTTTCTTGAACTTCTTCTGCTGCATCGGCCTTTTCGCTCAAAACCCCGTCACGGATCAGCATAATACGCTCCGCATGCGATGCGATCTCCGAATCATGAGTAATCATGATGACTGTCATGCCTTCCTGATTGAGCTGCTCAAATAATTCCATGACTTGTCTGCCCGATGCAGAATCCAGTGCTCCGGTCGGCTCATCTGCCAGCAGGATATCCGGATTGGTGACAATTGCTCTGGCAATCGCCACTCTTTGTTTCTGTCCGCCGGAAAGCTGTGTCCTGTCTCTTATACACATCTGACGCTGCCGACGATACTCCTTGTGTAG
>CALZPS010000107.1 GCA_945827765.1 uncultured Lachnospiraceae bacterium
TTTGTTTTTTTTTGTTTTCTTGTCAGCTCGTACTTGTACTTTCCGTAATCGATAATCTTGCAGACCGGCTGTTTTGCCATCGTTGCAATCTTCACCAAATCCAGTTCCGCCTCCTGTGCCTTCTTGTAGGCATCTCTGGCAGACATAATTCCTAACTGTTCCCCATCCTCACCAATCAGACGAACCTCTTTGTCTCTGATTTGTTCGTTAATCATCAACTCGCTAATTGTCGTATACCTCCGTTAAATAAATTCCTTCAGGCTTCTAATGAGAAGATTGCGTTTCATGCAATCGCTGTCTTATAAAAGCTGCCCGCCAGTTTTTACAAAACAAAAAGAGTGGCGAATTCATCCACTCCTATCAATAAGCACACTTAATATCCAAGTGCTATGCGAATCAATATCGTACCATAGTCACTTCATTATGCTATGGTGAGAGTGGATACTCTGCTTTCTTTTTCTCATGCCTCATTAAGTTATCACATTTCTGCAGCATTGTCAACTGTTTTTCTTGCTTTTTTCTGCTCTTTTTCTTGCTTTTTTGCTTTTTGCTATTTCCGCTGCATCTTTTTTCGTTTCTTTGCGGGTATCTGTGTGTTCAGGAAACTTTTTCCGGTAATCGTTTTGTTAAATACTATTGCACAGATGCAGATTGCAACTCCGATGACAAATCCAACGATATTAAATGCGGCCGTCAAGATCAGCAGCAGCAAGCGCATGAATTTGAGGGCATATCCCAGTTCAAAGTTAGGCTGCGTATAATCTGCCACCGCCACAAATGCCATATACAGCATGACCTCTGAATTAAACCATCCGGACTGTACAGAAAATTCCCCCATCACAATGCCGGCAATCACACTCAGAGGCGTACTCAGCATATTTGGGGTGTTCAATGCTGCCAGCCGCAGGCCATCGATGGATAGCTCCAAAATTAAAAACTGGTAGATCAAAGCGATATTGACCGTGTCCCGAATCGCCACAAACTCAAAAATCTCCGGAAGATACTCCAGATTCTGCATGAGCAGCAAAAATATCGGAGTTAAAAAAATAGTGCCCAGTGTAATCAATGCTCTGGATATTTTCAGATAAACGCCCGTTATTTTGGGAAAATAATAATCATTTGCCTCTTCCACCATATCGAATATAGAGGTCGGCAAAATCATCGCCGATGGGGAATTATCTACCAGAATCACAATTTTCCCCTCCAGCAGACATACTGCCGTTGTATCCGGGCGCTCGGAAAACTTGAATTTCGGAAACGGATCGTACCATTTTCGTTTCAGCATTGCCTCCGCCAGACTCTGCTGGTTCATGCTTAATGCATCAATCTGCAGATTATTAATCATGGAACGGACTTTTTCAAGCATCTCCGGCTCAATCCGGTCTGACATATAGCAAATCGCGACATCCGTGCGGGAGGTTTCTCCGGCCTCCACCATCTCCATCACCAAATGCGGATCACGAATTCTTCGCCGAATCAAAGCCGTATTAAATACGATGGTCTCCACAAAACCATCTCTGGAACCACGCAAAGATTTATCTTTGTCCGGCTCATCCACATTTCTCGCAGGATATGTGCGGCAGTCAATGGCGATGCAGACTTCGTACCCCTCAATAAACAGACAGGTCATGCCGGAAAGAACATTGCGTACAATGCTGTCGTAATCTTTCAGAATATCTACTTCAACGTACGGAATGTATTGCCGGGAAAATGAAGTTGCATCCTCTGGCATCTGTTCGGATGTAATCTTAAACATCGAATCCATGATTTTAAGCATGGTCTCATCTTTGGTAAAGCCGTCCACGAAATAAAAGACAGCATTTTTTCCGCCAATCATGATGTCCCTTCGCACAAGATCAAAACTTTCTTTTACCGGCAGAATCTCTTCCATCTGCGCGATATTTTTTTCAAAGTCCATGCTAACCTGTGCATTATTTTTTTCAACATTCGGGCTCATCTTGGCGGTCATCTGCTGTTCGTTTCTCTGTTCCTTCATAAGATTCTATCCTTTCATCATAGCACACTTTTCTTGAACTATTATTTGATAGAATCTCCTGATTTTTCTAAATTATACCTTTTCAGGCAGAAAGTACCTCTTTGGATTCGCAGCCTTACACCTTCTTCTTCGTTGTGCTCCCGAAACCGCCGTTTCGCACCTCAGTCACATCATCATCCACGGTGATTCCATATTCCACAAAAATCCCCTGCATAAACCCATTTCCCTGCGCGACTTCCAGCACTTTTCCCTCGTTGCTGTCATTCGTGATTTTGGCAAACATATGCCCTTCATTGTCAGAATAAAAATAATCGCTGTCGATGATTCCAACCGTATTATTCAATTGTAACCGATATTTAAATCCCAGCCCGCTGCGCGGGTAACATTTGAGCACCCAGTTTTGCTCCATCTCCACCCGGATACCGGTTGGAATCTTCACCGTTTCACCCGGATTCAGACGAATGTCCGCCGGCGCATAGAAATCATATCCCGCCGAGCCTGCTGTCGCCCGTCCGGGCAGCGGAATCTGTTCATAAATCTTCTCAGCTTCCTGCTCCGTTGTCCCCGCGAATGTATCCATCCAGTCTTTTACAAACTGCTCTCTACTTACTTTGTGAAATTTGGCTATTCTCTGCATCGTATTTCTCCTGCCTTCCTCGTCTTTTTCACATCAATCACCCTCTGATTTCTGCTTCCGCGCCACGCAAGATTCACATCCCGCTCTGACTCGATATATCTTCCTTCCACAACCACATCCAGACATTCAAAAAAAGCCATCTGCTCCATCTGCATGATCTCTTCCCATGTATACCCGGTATAAAGCCATTGGCTTTTATCCGGAAACCGCCTATGAATTTCCTCTGCCAGCGAGGCAATCTCCTGACGGTTTGCAGGATGAAGAGGGTCGCCTCCGCTGTATGTAATTCCATGGATATAGTCATGTGTCAATTCGCCGAAAAGTTCTTCCTTTGCAGCCTCGTCGAACGGGATTCCTCCTTCCGCATCCCATGTGACGGGATTGTGGCAGCCCGGACAGTGATGCGCACAGCCTGCCACCCACAGTACGACCCGCAGGCCTTCGCCATTCAGCATATCGTCCGTCGTGATATTATGATAACGCATTACATACTTTTCCTTTCCGCAATTTCCGCCATCTTAGCATCGTTGAGCCGTGTATCACCTTTCACGCGTGAATAGGACAAATATCCGTTCATGCGGTCGATTTTGGTCAGATTGCTGCTGCCGCATTTAGGGCATATATCCATATTAAGTTCCTCGTGTCCGCAGTCATCACAATATGAAAGCGACAGATTGACTCCCTCGTAAAAGCCCATCTTCATTGCCCTTCTCACCAGGGTGCGGATCGCCTCTTTATTATAGCTGACCGGGTATTTAACATACTGTATTTTCCCGCCGTTACATAAATTCCAGAACCGCTTTTCAAGATTTTGTTTCTGAATCGGCGTGATATCTTCCGTCACATGGCAATGGAAACTGTTGCTCACATAAGGCCGGTCAGATACATTTTTGACCACACCATACAGTTTACGGAATTGTTCTACCTGAAGACCGCAGAGACTTTCCGCAGGAGTGCCGTAGATTGCGTATAAATATCCATCCTCTTTCTTGAACCGGGCCACCTGTTCATTGATATAGGCAAGCGTTTCCAGTGCAAATTTGCCGTCCTCTGCCAGTGATTTCTGATTATAAAGCTGTTGCAGTTCATTTAATGCAGTAATTCCATATGAAGCGGTCGCCGTCTTTAAAAGCGGTTTGATTTTATCATGGATACCTAAATGTCCGCCATAAAAACCGCCCTCGCAATATGCAAGCGGATTGGTAGAGGCTTTCAGTTCCCCCAGATATTCATAAGTACGTTTATGGATACCGCGAATCAGTTCCAGATAGTAATCCAGTACCGTGTGGAACTCTTTTTTCTCCTGCACTGCTTTTGCATAAATCATCGGCAGATGAAGGCTGACAACACCAATATTAAATCTTCCGAGAAAGACCGGTGTATCCTGTTCGTCCGCCGCCTCCATGCCGCCGCGCTCAAACCACGGTGACAAAAAGGCACGGCATCCCATCGGACTGATTATTTTTTCATATTTTTGATACATTTCCGGCACATAGCCTTCCCCACTCAGACTCAGCCAGTCCGGATACATGGCTTTGGACGAACAATCAATCCCCGCCTCGAAGACGTCTTCCAAAGGCATCCCTTTTCCATGCAGTTTTTCATCGTACAAAAATACAATCTTGGGAAACAGCACCGGTCTCCTGTGTCCGGGCCTGCCCTGTCCCCCGCCGCGCACTTTGAGCATCGTTATTGCCGCCATTTTGCTGTACTCATCGTTGCAGATACCTATGGTCATCGTGATAAACGGATAATCACCGCGGCTTGATGAGACGGAGTTGAATTTATACTCCCAGCCCTGAAAGCCCTGTTCCATCTCCCGCTGCAAATCCGTCCATGCGGCCTCCTGCACTTTATCTTCCGAGATTCCCAGCTTTTCATATTTTGTAAGGAGCTTTTGGTGCGACAATTTTGCATAAGGAGACAGGATCTCATCCACACAGGAAATGGTAAATCCGCCATATTGCTGGCTGGCAGCGCTCAAGATAATGTCTCCCATCACGTCAAACGCCGTATCCAGACTCTTCGGCTCATTATACCAGAGGTTTCCCATCTCAAAACCGCCGGACAACACACTTTGAATGTCAAACAGACAGCAGTTCATTGTATCTCTTCTGGATGACATGTCGTGAATGTATATGTATCCGTCATGCGCCGCCTGAATCTCTTCCTGTGTCAAAAAGAATTTTTTGTACAGTCCCTTGTTCAGTTCCCCAAAAATCAGGCTGCGTTTCGTCGAAACAAGCGCACTGTCCGTGTTGCTGTTCTCTTTATCTCCGATATAGGAGATGGACTGGCATTTTTTATACACTTCATCCAGCATGTACACAAAATCCTGCTTGTAGTTACGATAATCACGATAGCTTTTGGCGACCGCCGGATTCACACGCTCCAAAGCCGTCTCCACGGCATTATGCATCTGTTCGATCGATACTTCTTCTGCTCCGAGTGCGTGGATTTGATTTTCCACATCCGAGCAAAGCGCGGATAATTGTTTTTCCGTAAAGGTGACCATCACGCGGGATGCAGACTTGTTGACCGCAGCCGCTATCTTCTGCAGTTGAAAGTTTTCCTTTGCACCATCTTTTTTTCTTACATACACACTGCATCCCCTCTTTCTTCTTTAAAATACTACTCAGTTAAAATCGGTCTCCGCCCATGGGAACTGAATCTGTCCGCTCAAATCAGGAGTTCCGTACAGGTCATACGGAGTCGCCTGATAAACATAGTAATTCACCCAGTTCGTATAGAGATTGTTCGCATGTGAGCGCCAAAGCAGCAACGGTTTCTGTTCCGGATCATTGTCGGGATAATAATTGACCGGCATCTGTATCGGCAGCCCTTTTCCCAAATCCCTCTTATACTCTGTATCCAACGTCATGCGGTCGTATTCAGGATGTCCCATCACGAATATCTGTCTTCCCTGCCCCGCCATACACAAGAACACCCCGGCCTCCGGAGAATCAGCCAGAATCATGATTCGCTCATCCTGCTCCAGCGCCTCTTTCGGCACTTCGGTATGTCTGGAGTGTGGTGCATAAAACACATCGTCAAAACCTCTCACCAGCGGAATCTTCCTGTTCCGTACATAGTGTGGAAATACCCCGAATTTTTTTTCTGCCAACGGCACTTTATCAATTCCGAAATGATGATAAATGCCCGCCTGTGCCCCCCAGCAAAGATGTAGGGTCGAGGTCACATTGGTCGTCGTCCAATCCATGATTTCCCTCAGTTCATTCCAGTAATCCACTTCTTCAAACGGCATTTGCTCCACCGGAGCCTCTGTAA
>CALZPS010000108.1 GCA_945827765.1 uncultured Lachnospiraceae bacterium
TTTTCTGCATATTTTTCTTGTCTCCACTCAAAAGCATCCCCCGGACGCTTTTTGTCACATACACGGCGGCTTTCAAAAGGACGGCATACGCCGCCCTCTCAATCCGCTCTACTTCGATGTCTTTCTCAGATTCGACTCAAACAGACGGTTGAATCCCAGCCATTCCGTCCCCGTCTTATCTTTGAAAATTTCTTTTAGCGTCTGCATTTTCGCATCCATATTGTCCGCCAGATTGAGCGCCATTGCCTCCGCCAGCGCCGGTTTCTTCGGCGAACCATATTCCAGTTCCCCATGATGCGCCACAATACAATGTTTCCACTCATTGGCCAGTATTTCCGGAAAATCCGGCACTGAACGGATGGCCTCGCTGACCATTTCCACGCCGATTACAATGTGTCCGATAAGCTGACCCTCATCCGTATAATCATTGTCAGGAAAACTCGACAATTCCCGCGTCTTTCCAATATCGTGGCATATTGCCGCCGCGTACAGCAAATCTGCATTCAGATAATCATATGCCCCAATCATGTACTCGCAGATTTTCGTCACACTCAGCGTGTGCTCCAACAGACCGCCGGTAAAGCTGTGATGTACCGTCTTCGCCGCCGAATGTGCCTTGAATATACTGATAAAATCCTTGTCTTTTACATAATAGTATTCTACCGCCTGACGCAGGTACGGATTGGAAATGCGCCGCACATAGGTCAGCAGCTCCTCATACATTCCATCCACACTTTTATCCGAAACCGGAAGATAATCTGCCGGATTATATTCTCCTTCGCCGACAACCCGCAGCCGCTTGATGTTGAGCTGCAGATTGCCGTTGTATTTAATCACATCACCGATGACCTCGACGAAATCCTTCTCATTGTAGTCGGCAATTCCCTGCGAATTCGGGTCCCAGATTTTTCCGTCCAGAGTTCCCGTCTTATCCTGCAAAAGCACATTGTCGTAAGGCTTGCCGTTTCTCGTCTCCGCCACACGCTTGCCTTTGCAAAGATAGATACATCCGATAGTTTCGCCTTCCCGTAAATCCTTGATAAATCTCATATTCTGTCAAACCTTTCTGTCTTTCTGTTACTACTCTTTATTCCATAGTTCCGACTGTCACCGTGAACTCAACATCCACATAACCGCCGTTCCCCCTGCGTTTTCCTTTCACTTTCACCTGAGCTCCGACATTGCAATTCCGAACCGCTTTTTCATAAGAAGCCGTTCCAATCACCTCGGTGCCGTCCACCTGCTCAATAATATCTCCGTTTTGGATGCCGGCGTACATTGCCGGGGAATCTTCCCGCACCTGCGTCACGTACATCCCACGCGGCAGGCTCTGCTTTGCAGAAATGCTGTCCGTCACGGTCGTTCCCTGAATCCCGATATACGGCACACGCTCCCCATTTAAAAGCATTTCCAAAATCGGTTTGAGGTCAGAAATCGCCAGTGCATTGGCAGTCGTACCCGGAGTATCAGACCAGATACTGCCGCGAATCATCCCCAGAACTTCCCCTTTTTGATTTACGAGGACTCCGCTGCCGCTCTGTGATATCGCAATATCTGTCGCCAATACCCGGCAGCTTGCATCTGCAAAAAGCTCATCATATTTTGTGGAACTGATTATCCCATATCCCAGACCTCCGTCATAACCAAACATATTTCCCAGCGCAATCACTACCTCGCCCCGCGATGCTGAATTAGAGTTGCCCCAGACTACGGTTTTGATGTTGCCCAGCGTATTCTCCGGAACCGACATCCGGTTCACGGCAAAAACGGCCAGCCCGCGATTCTTATCCTGCAGTCTCAGCGCTGCCGGACAACTGTTGCCATCGTAAAATGTCACCGTCCACTGCCGCACCTCTTCCTCCGCGCCTGCAGTACAGACGGCATTGTCCGCCACAATCAAAATCTCCCAGCCATTGTCCGCCGCAATCATTCCGGTGACATTTTCCGAGTTACGTTTGTCATCCTTCATCCATTCGCTGCCGTCTGAAACCTGCACCGAGACCAGACTTTTTCCTGCCTCACGGGCAATGGAATAAAGACTTTGCATCATTTCTTTATAATTTTCCGCCGTCAATACCGGAATTTGCGGATTCACGGTTTCCGTCTCCGCATCTGTTTCCGTCTCCTGCTGCTCCTCGTCCTCGGGAATCGTAACTTCACCCTTCTCTCCTTGCGTAATGTTCATCACAAGAGGGCGCAGTGCATAAAACCCGCCGCAGGCAAAAAGTCCGAAAACCAACCCCAGAATCGCCATCTGTATGATCCGGGAGATTCCATTCTCCGGTTTCTTCTCCGGCTTGATTTTTTCCTGCAAAAACGAAAACTGCTCCGCCTGCGTTTCCTGCACTTGCTGCGTTTCTTCCTGCTTTTCCTGTCCGTTTCTATTTTGTTCATCCTGCACAGCCTGTTCCTCCCTGCACTCCTGAACTTTTCCCCCATGTAATCAAGTGGTATGCCCACCGCGAAATCTTACTTTTCCAGTATAACCGATTCCATCACTTTATTCAATCACCACGCAATAAAATTTACCAGAATTCATCTCGTTTCCTGCTTTTCTTTCCTCCGCAAATAGGTTAAAATAGAACCAGCAATATTTCACGAATAACCGCAGGAGACTAAAAATGAATCAGAAATCTTTATATAAATTAGAATACGACAAAATCATTGCCCTGCTCGAGGATCGTGCCTCTTCTTTTCGCGGGAAACAGCTTTGTCACCGCCTGAAACCGATGACTGACCTCGCGCGCATTGATACGGCGCAGGAGCAGACCGCCGCCGCATTTACCAGAGTAGTCAAGAAGGGACGTATTTCTTTCAGTGACGCGGCTCCGGTGGAAGAGTCGATGAAACGTCTGGAAATCGGCGCGGCACTGGGCATCACGGAACTTTTACGTATATGCAAGCTTTTGCAGACCGCCGCCCGTGTCAAGGCATACGGCCGTCACGACACGCAGGAAGACCTCGCCGACTGTCTCGACACCTATTTTGAGCAGTTGGAGCCATTGACCCTTCTGTCAAATGAAATCGAGCGCTGCATTGTCAGCGAAGATGAAATCAGTGATGACGCCAGCAGTACGTTAAAACATATTCGACGCAGTATAGGCACACTCAACGACAAGGTACACTCTACACTGACCGGTCTGGTGAACGGTTCTCTGCGCACTTATCTGCAGGATCCCATCATTACCATGCGCGGCGACCGCTACTGTATTCCGGTCAAAGCCGAATACCGCGGTCAGGTTCACGGCATGATTCACGACCAGTCATCCACCGGCTCGACATTATTCATCGAACCGATGGCAGTTGTCAAGCTGAACAATGACTTAAAAGAACTTTACGCAAAAGAGCAGGAAGAAATTCAGGTCATCCTCGCGCGGCTCAGCAGCGATGCAGCAGAATATATCGAAGAAATCCGCACGGATTATCGGGTACTGACCGACCTCGATTTCATTTTCGCCAGAGGTCATCTGGCTCTGGAAATGAATGGCAGCCGCCCGCTGTTCAATGAGGACGGGCGTATCCACATCCGCAACGGGCGTCATCCTCTTTTGGACGCACACAAGGTTGTGCCGATCACCGTTACTTTGGGAGAAGATTTTTCTCTTCTCATCATCACCGGTCCGAACACCGGCGGCAAGACCGTCTCCCTAAAGACAGTGGGACTGTTCACGCTGATGGGGCAGGCGGGACTTCATATTCCGGCCTCCGATCACTCTGAGCTGGCGGTATTTACCCAGATTTACGCGGATATCGGTGACGAGCAGAGCATCGAGCAAAGCCTGAGTACTTTCTCTTCACACATGACCAATATCGTCTCTTTTTTACAAAAAGTAGATGAACATTCCCTGGTACTGTTCGACGAACTGGGTGCCGGGACCGATCCGACGGAGGGCGCAGCGTTGGCAATTTCCATCCTTTCCGACCTGCATGCGCGGAACATCCGCACGATGGCAACTACACATTATAGCGAACTGAAGGTGTACGCCCTCACCACTCCGGGTGTGGAAAATGCCTGCTGTGAATTTGACGTAGAAAGCCTCCGCCCCACTTATCGACTTCTGATCGGCATTCCCGGCAAGAGCAATGCGTTTGCCATTTCCAGCAAGCTTGGACTGCCGGACTATATCATCGAAGATGCCAAATTACGGCTGACAGAGACCGATCTCTCTTTTGAAGATTTATTGACCGATCTGGAGAGCAACAAGCGCACCATTGAGAAGGAACGCGAGGAAATTGCCGCCTACAAACGGGAGATAGAACGATTGAAATCCCAGACCCGGCAGAAACAGGAAAAGCTGGAGGAACAGCGGGAGCGGATTCTCAAGGAGGCAAATGAAAAGGCCAACAACATTTTGCGTGAAGCAAAAGAAATGGCTGATGAGACGATGAAAAATTTCCGCAAATTCGGCAAGGAAAGTATTTCCGTAGCCGAAATGGAAAAAGAGAGGGAACGTTTGCGCAAAAAAATTCAGGAAACTTCCGCCGCCAATGCTCTCAAATCGCAGAAATCCAAAAAAGCACATAAGCCTTCCGACTTTAAGCTGGGCGAGTCCGTCAAGGTCCTCAGCATGAACCTGACCGGAACAATTAATTCCCTGCCTGATTCCCGGGGAAATGTAACAGTCCAGATGGGAATTCTGCGCTCACAGGTACACATTTCCGATTTGGAAATTATCGAAGAGACAGATGCTTTCAAACCGGCAAAGCTGTCCCACACTTCCAAAGGAAAGCTGAAAATGAGCAAGTCCCTCTCTGTCAGCCCGGAAATCAATCTGCTTGGCAAAACAGTGGACGAGGCCATCGCAGAATTGGATAAATATCTGGATGACGCGATTTTGTCACACTTAAGCAGCGTCCGCGTCGTACACGGGAAAGGAACCGGTGCACTCCGCAAGGGTATCCACGAATATCTGCGCCGCCAGAAGCACGTGAAATCCTACCATCTGGCAGAATACGGCGAGGGTGATGCGGGTGTGACGATTGTGGAGTTCAAGTAATACGTCAGCAGAGCGGGCTGTGCGGCATCCGGACCGCACCTGCACAGCTGATGATTTATCAAACCAAAGGAGTACATCATGGTAAACAGACAAAAAATTTTGATTGTTGACGATGACGAAAACATCGCCGAATTACTTTCTTTATATCTTACGAAAGAATGTTTTGATACAAAAATGGTATACAATGGGGAGGACGCCTTGCGAGAACATGACACTTGGCATCCGAATCTGATTTTGCTTGATCTGATGCTGCCCGGTATAGACGGGTATCAGGTCTGCCGTGAAATCCGTGCCAAAGCGGCCACGCCGATTATTATGCTCTCCGCCAAGGGAGAGGTCTTTGACAAGGTGCTCGGGCTGGAGATGGGAGCCGATGATTATATGATGAAACCGTTTGACCCCAAGGAAATGATTGCGCGTGTACGTGCGGTATTGCGGCGTTATCAGGCGGCCAGACCGGAAACTCCCACGGAAAAAATCAAATGTGTGGAATTTGACCGGCTTACAATCAATCTTACCAACTATTCTGTTGTATGTGACGGGGTATCGATAGATATGCCCCCGAAGGAACTGGAGCTTTTGTACTTTCTTGCCTCCTCACCGAACCAGGTCTTTACCAGAGACCAGCTTCTTGATAAGATTTGGGGATATGATTATATCGGAGACACCCGCACCGTTGACGTACACATCAAACGGCTGCGCGAAAAAATCAAGGATCACGATTCCTGGCGGCTGAGTACGGTCTGGGGCATCGGCTATAAATTTGAAACGCGTTGATTATGCCGGTTGATTGTGCAGATATAAATCTGACCGCCAGAGGGTTTTTATGATGATAAGTACGTTACATCTGTCTCTTATACACATCTGACGCTGCCGACGATACTCCTTGTGTAG